>JANMHD010000394.1:0-3236 GCA_031374985.1 Coleofasciculaceae cyanobacterium OTE_70_metabat_329
GTATTTACCTACGGCAGCTTCGTTGGAGAGCATCACCGCATCAGTACCATCGAGAATAGCGTTAGCTACGTCGCTAATTTCGGCTCTGGTGGGGCGGGGAGAATTTACCATACTATCCAGCATCTGAGTAGCCGTGATCACGGGAATCCCTAGGCGGTTGGAGGTGGCAATCAGACGTTTTTGGAGGATAGGTACTTCTTCTGCGGGTAATTCTACTCCTAAATCACCACGAGCTACCATAACCCCATCACTGAGGGAAAGAATCGCTTCCATTTCTTCGATCGCTTCATGCTTTTCGATCTTCACAATTACTGGAACTTGCTTCCCGGCATTGGAGATGAGTTCTTTGATTTCCAACACATCTTGGGGATTACGAACAAAACTCAGGGCCACCCAATCCACATTTTGATCCAGTCCAAAGGTTAGATCTCTTTTATCCTTCTCGGTCAAGGCCGGGATAGATAGATAAACTCCGGGGAAATTTACCCCTTTATTATTAGACAGAACACCGCCCACCACGACCCGACAAATTAACTGACGCTTCTGCTTATCTATTTCCTCTACCTTCATTTCTACCTTGCCATCATCTAGCATGATATTTGCCCCATTGGGGACTTCATCCACTAGGGGTTCGTAGGTGACAGAGCTAATTTCTTGGGTTCCGGGAATCTGATCCGGGGTGAGGATGAAACGATCGCCATTTTTCAGGGTAATTGGCCCATCAGCGAAAACCCCTAGGCGAATCTTTGGACCTTGAAGATCTTGCAAAATCCCTACGGGCTGATTTAGTTCAAAGGCAACTTGGCGGATGAGGCGGATACTGCGTTCGTGATCAGCATGGGTTCCGTGAGAAAAGTTGAGCCGTAGGGTAGTTGCTCCGGCTTCAATCATGGCTTTGAGGACTTCTGGGCTACTACTAGCAGGTCCGATCGTGGCAACGATCTTTGTCCGGCGGATATCTTGTTTCATAATTACTTAAATTTAGTCTCAGTAAAATTAGTATCAGTTAGATTAGCATTACTTAGATTCGCTTCAATTAAGTTAGCATGGCTGAAGTTGGCATTACTTAAATTAGCTGTGTCTAGATTTGCTCCTCGCAGATCCGCATCGGTAAAATTGGTATAGCTGAGATTAGCTCGATCGAGACGGCTCAAGGGCAGAGTCGCTGCTTCTAGGTTTGCTCCCGCCAGATTTGCCCCAGAGAGGATCGATCGCCAGAGATTCGCCTGCCGTAGATATGCCCCGGTGAGGTTCGCTGCCGTCAGGTTTGCTCCATAGAAATAGGCAAAACCTAGCCTAGCCCCTCTCAAGTTGGCGTTGCTCAGATTGGCGTAGGCAAATTTAGTGTTGGTTAAGTCTGCGTTAACAAAATTAGCTCCTGTCAAGTCAGTGCGATCGCCTCCGGCTCCCCGGAGAATTGCCCCTTCAAAGTTTGCCCCTCTTAAATCTGCCCCGCCTAAATTAGCTGCCGCCAACACTGCTCTGGGCAGGCGGGCATCCTTGAGGGTAGCACTAATTAAATTACTATCTCCTAAATATGCTTGGTTCAGGCTGGCACCTGTCAGATCGGCACTGGGCAATTTGGCTGTATCAAGATTGGCACGGTTCAAGTTGGCATTGGTGAGATTAGCATTACTCAGATTAACTAGTCGCATCTGGGCAGCCTGCATATTTGCCCGGCGGAGATTTGCGCCTCCTAGGTTAGTATCTGTCATATTAGCTCTCGTTAAGTTTGCCCCCGATAGGTTGGCATAGGTTAGGGTTGCCCCTTGTAGCTCGGCATTACTCAGATTGGCATTCCGCAATCTGGCATTGGCAAGGTTTGCCCCCCGCAGATCGCAACTAGGGCAGTTATTGGTAGTTAAAAGCTGTTGTACATGATCTGGATTGGCAGCTAAGACTCGATCGCTCGTAACTTCAACCCCCACTAGGGAGGCAAGGGTACTAATTATCAGGATTTTGGGCAGGGATGGCATGGGGTTTTCTTGTAGAACTTTGCTCTCATTTTGCTAGATTTGCAAGGCGATTCCGGCAACCGGAGCTATGATCGCAATCCTAGCTATTTCAATATTCTTTCAGAGCTTTAAGCTAAGATCATTACATATTTAAGGCAAGAATTTAAGGCAAGAATTTAAGGCAAGAGTGGTAATGACTATGTTGAAGACAGAAATAGAAGAGCTAAAGCCGTTACTTAAGGAAGTAATTTATGAATTGCTACGACAAGAACGTGGTTGGTTAGAAGAACTGATACAAGAGGTAATGGAAGAGGTTGCTTTAGGGAGAGCGATCGAGGCGGGGAAAGATAGTGAGAATGTATCACGAGATGAAATCTTTATTTGAGTGGGTGATTATTGAATTGGCATATTTATAAAAAACTTTGTTGTTGTTTTTTTGTGTTTTACATCGTAAGGAAATTTATCGCTATTTCCCCTAAAACTATGGAAGTATTAACTCAATTAGCGATCGCGCTCCCCATGTCTGCTTTAGAGGAATTTTGCCAGTGCTGTAAAGATATTTTATATTAGGAGTTAATTAATGAATCTTATTTTAGAACGAGAGACATTTTCTCTCTGGGAAGATGAAACTGGAGCAATTCGGGTTGGTAATTCTAGGGTTTTGCTAGAGATTGTGATTCGATCGTTCCAAGATGGCGCATCTCCTGAATCTATAGTACATAGGTATCCCACTCTTTCCTTGGCTGATGTTTATAGTGCGATCGCTTACTATCTCCGGCATCAAGATACGATAGAAATTTACTTAAATCACAGAGAACAGTTAGCAGACTCTGTACAAAAACGACTAGCTAATATTCAACCTGATTTGACTTTTATTCGCTCTCGTTTGTTATCTCAACGGCAGTCTTAGCAGCAGTATTATTATGTTGAGATTATTAAGCGATGAGAATTTCAATGGCGATATTGGGCGGGGAATGTTTCTCCGTCAACCCAGTCTTGATTTGCTGCGGATTCAGGATGTAGGGTTACAGGCAGTAGATGACCCCACAATTTTGGAATGGGCAGCACTTAATGGGCGGATTCTTCTTACTCATGATCGAGCAACGATGCCAGATTTTGCCTATGAACGCTTGGTTAGAGGTGAGCAGATGGCGGGGTTGTTTGTAGTCAATGACCAAATGCCAACTCGACAGGCGATCGATGAGTTGTTGGTGCTGGTAGATTGTACTGAGCAAGTAGAATGGAAAAATATTGTTTTATATTTGCCTTTATAAATGGAAG
>JANMHD010000423.1:0-4273 GCA_031374985.1 Coleofasciculaceae cyanobacterium OTE_70_metabat_329
TCGGCACAGTTCTCTGGGTCACATTCCTGACGATGGCTGGCTATTTCCTAGGGAATAATTATGAGATAGTAGATAAATATCTTGATCCAGTATCTAAAATTGTTGCTGTCACTTTAGTTGTCGCCCTAATCATCTGGATTATCCGTAAGCGAACTAAGGTTTATTAAGATTTGGATTTGAGTTTTATAGGCAAGCCGCACAATTCACGAATAAGTAAGAGGTTTATTTGCTTGATGATGTAGCAGTCAATGCTTTAGTTACAGCCGCGTCTAATCTGCTGTAGGATTTTTATGTTCATTACTAGGGCTGAATAAGCGAGACCACTTTACCCCTGCTTCTGGAGTATTTGTCCAGCGCAATAGACAATTAACCGGCTGTTCTAGATAAGGGTGGGCTTTAGTTTTATCACTGCTACTCCAGTGCATTGCTTGGGTAGGAGCAATAGTTGCTAGAGCGATCGCTTGTTCTAGGGTACAAATTTTCCACTGCACCAATTTTTTTACTCCTACCAGTAAAGAGTGAGTTGTCCCCACCAATGTGCCATCCCGGAGCCTAGCAGTCCCTTGGTTGACTATCATTTGTCGTTTATCCCAAGCATAAGTCCCATCTTCCAATCCCAAGGGAGCAAGGGCATCACTAACCAAAAAGACCCCATTTTCATAGTCACTAGCAGCCAAGATCAACTGGATCATCAAAGGATCGACATGTTGGCCATCCGCAATCAAACCACAATAAATTTGGGGATTAGTAATTGCTGCTGCTAATAATCCCGGCTGACGATGATGGAGGGGCGGCATGGCATTAAAAGCATGGGTGACAAGACTAGCTCCCTGCTGCCAAGCAAGATTTGCCTCCTCTACCGTTGCTAAAGAATGACCAAGACTAATTTTAATATCTTTAGATCTGAGGTAGGGAATAATAGTTCCAGTAGTATCTAACTCTGGAGCAAGGGTAATCATTTTCACTAATTCTTGATAATCTCCTAAAACTAGTTTTACTTTTTCAATAGTTAGGGGCAAAAGATGTTCTTTGGGGTGCGCTCCTCTTTTTTCAGGATTGAGAAAAGGTCCTTCTAGATGAACTCCTAAGATAGTGGCAGTATGTGTGAGGGGAGACTGCTTTTTCTGAAATTCGGCAAAAACCTCTAGAGCTTGATGAGTTTTCTTCAGGGAAGTAGTAACTAAAGTAGGCAAAAAAGCATCTACTCCTTGATGCCATAAAAATTCACAAATCTGTTTTAATTTCTCTAAATCCTGCATCTGCACATCAGGAAAAGCTAAACCTAAAGCTCCATTAATCTGTAGATCTACTCCTCCGATAGATATCCATGAGCCTTTTATATCAATGAGTTGGGAATTTAATCTTGCTCTAGCTTTACTCATAGGAGAAATCCGAGTAATTATCCCTGTAGCATTGACGGCAACTCTTTGTAGCCCTTTATATCCGGGTAATTTGGCATTAATAATATCTAAGGGATAAGGTGGTAGTTGATCTATCTGCATGTATTTAAGATTTTGACATCATAATAAAGATAAAGAAATCTAACTTGATTTCCCTAACTTGCTATTATATACAACTATTGGAAGAAGATAACTAGTTAAGTAGATTTTTGAACTACACTAGGTTTTAATGTCAAAGCTAACTGAAAAATTGACCCATGAGTAATATTTCTACTAATAAAACTGATCAAGCTAATCTAATTAATCAAACTCTAGAGTTAGCTCCCAGTTTTACATTGCCTCTGAGCTTGATTATCGGCTCTATCCCTTTAGTGCTAGTTCAAAAGTGGGTTGGTTTAGCGATCGCCCTATTTGGTTTTTTTCTTCTATTCCAAGCCCTAACTCTGCGTTTACACTTCACCCCTGAGGCCTTAGATATCTATCGAGGCGAGAAAATAATTCGTAGTTTTCCCTACCAAGATTGGCTCCACTGGGAAATTTATAGCCCTACTGTGCCGATACTTTTCTACTTCCGGGAAACTAAAAGTATTCACTTTCTGCCGATTCTCTTTGATCCCCAAGCCTTACAAGCCTTTTTAGAGCAACGCTTTCCTCGGCAAGTTAAGATTAAGTAATGTTAAGGGTTAAAATAGGTAGCGTCCACCCTACTGGCTATAAATCAACCTAAAATTAATTTCTATGGCTTATACGATCGTGACCGATACCTGTGAAGGAATAGCAGATTGCGTCCCTGCTTGTCCTGTGGCTTGTATTCATCCCGGAGATAGCAAAAATATCAAAGGTACAGATTGGTATTGGATTAATTTTGATACCTGTATTGATTGTGGTATTTGTCTTCTGGTTTGCCCGGTGGCAGGAGCTATCTTGCCTGAAGAAAGACCAGAGCTACAAGCCACGCCCTGAAAATAGTGACTCCTTAAGACTTTTTTGGAATCAGGTAAATATTAATCAATTCTTGTAATAACTCTTAATCTAAAAATAGCTGTAATTCCTTGAGAGCTTGATAAACTAACCATCAGTCAGTAAAACGCTACAGCAATAGTTTTAATAGAAGTTAAAAGTTAAAAAAATGGTAGATTCCCTTAAAAAGCCTAGCTTTGAAGAAATACGCCCCGGGGTCAAGAAGCCTGCAAAGGAAACCCTGCTGACTCCCCGGTTTTACACTACAGATTTTGAAGAGATGGCCAAGATGGATCTATCTCTTAATGAGGAAGAACTTAGAGCCATTATCGAAGAGATGAGGGTAGATTATAATCGCCATCACTTTGTCCGGGATGAAGAATTTGCCCAATCTTGGGATCACATTGATGGAGATACTCGCAAAGTATTTGTAGAATTCCTTGAGCGATCGTGTACTGCCGAATTTTCTGGTTTTTTGCTCTACAAAGAATTAGCTCGGAAAATTAAGGACAAAAATCCTCTCTTGGCTGAAGGGTTTAACCTCCTATCCCGCGATGAAGCTCGCCATGCTGGGTTCCTAAATAAAGCCCTTTCGGATTTTCATCTAGCTCTTGATTTGGGTTTCTTAACTCAAAATCATAAGTATACCTTCTTTAAACCTAAGTTCATTTTCTACGCTACCTATCTTTCAGAGAAAATTGGTTACTGGCGCTATATCACCATTTATCGTCATCTAGAAGCCCACCCAGAAGACCGGATTTATCCTATTTTCCGTTTCTTTGAGAATTGGTGCCAAGATGAAAACCGTCATGGAGATTTCTTTGATGCAGTGTTACGATCGCAACCCTCCCTCCTCAATGATTGGAAAGCTAAACTCTGGTGTCGCTTCTTCTTACTGACAGTATTTGGCACCATGTACCTCAATGATGTTCATCGCTCTGATTTCTACCGATTAATCGGGCTAGATGCAAGGGAGTATGATATAGAGGTGATCAAAAAAACTAATGTCAATGCTGGTAAGGTATTCCCTATCATCCTTGATGTAGAAAATCCAGAGTTCTATGATCGCCTAGATACTTGCATCAAAAACAATACGGAATTGACTAAGATCACTAACTCTGGGATTCCTAAGTTTCTCCAAATCTTCCAAAAATTGCCCCTTTACCTTGCTAATGGCTGGCAATTTATCCGTCTCTACCTGATGAAACCCATCACTGTAGAAGCACAACACGGCACAGCCCGCTAGGTCTAATAATTTCTTGCTAACAACTAAATAATGTTCAGTCCTAGAGAAGTTGAAACCCTCAGCTTCTCTACTTTTTTGTTTTATTCTAAATCAAGGTAATTAGCGAGGTCTAGAACTTGAGGACTAGGAAATTGATTGATTAGCTGCCAAATCATGGTGTAGCTGCCATCATTGTTGCGCTCGATCGGCTGTAATGCCACCACAATATCACTACTAGAAGTCTGCAATATTTGGTCGAGATAACGCCGATCGCGGCGGGGAATCACTTCTCGGTTAACTAGAGGGGCAGGGAGTTGGAATTGCACAAGGCGGACTAGATAGGTTTGATTTAGGACTAAGGGAACGCCCCTCGATCGTAAACCCTCAGGGGCAAAATTATCTAGCTTTCCCGTTAAGAAACGGCGGCGGTCGACCTGCAATTCCTCAATTCTGCTGGGGGGAGCATAGCTAAAAAAGAAGCGGTATTCTGGGCGACTACTCAAACTAGTTTCATTCCTTCTCGCTTGCTCAACCGGGCTTAGATTATGGCTTTATTTGGAATTTGGGGGCAGTAGATTTAAGAGATTTGGAGCAAGCGAGAAGGAATGAAACTAGTTTGAGTAGTCGCCCAGAATACCGCTTCT
The DNA here is from genome assembly GCA_031374985.1 of Coleofasciculaceae cyanobacterium OTE_70_metabat_329. Classification (GTDB taxonomy): domain Bacteria; phylum Cyanobacteriota; class Cyanobacteriia; order Cyanobacteriales; family JAAUUE01; genus JAAUUE01. The sequence goes on from JANMHD010000423.1 coordinate 4,230, forward strand.
TTTTTAGCTATGCTCCCCCCAGCAGAATTGAGGAATTGCAGGTC
>JANMHD010000440.1:0-7237 GCA_031374985.1 Coleofasciculaceae cyanobacterium OTE_70_metabat_329
GCCGAGGCGAATTCCCCATTCTATATATTCTGCATCACTCCATGCAATACCTTCGGTAATTCCTGCATTCATCATCATGGTGTAGCTATTCCGGGCAGCAAATTGCTCGCCAACTCTTGTCACCATTGGTAAACACATCCAGAGGGTTTCCATAGTGGTAGTTGCCCCATTGTAGGGATAGGTATCGAGGACTACGTCAGCGATGCCTAAGTTGGCTCGATGAACTGCTTCAAAGGTTGTTCTGGGCATGAACCGGAGGCGATCGCTCTCCAACCCTACAGACTCCGCAATTTTCCGGTAGAACTCTCGGATTCCTTCTTTATCAGTGCTTTCCTTGATCAAAAAGTAGCTCCCCGGCACACCCTTGATAATTTCTATTTGTGTTTTGACCATATCAGGATGGCGCTTATACCCAGTGTGGGCACTCAAGAAAACAACTGCCCCAGCCGGAATATCTAATTGATCTCGCCGCAAATCTGGAACTGCTACTTCAAAACCATCCACTGCTAGATAAGTTTCTGGTAATCTCCATATTTTCTCTGGATAATATTCCTGAGCATCTGCTGGTAAGACATAATTATCTGCCATGTAGTAATCAATAGTGGGTAATCCTGAAGCATCCCAGCCTAACCAAGTCACCTGTACGGGAGCTGGCTTGAGTGCCATAACTTCATAAACAACATCGGAAGTAATACTATCTAAATCAATTAAAATATCAATTTCATCTTGATTAATTTTTTCTGCTAATTCTAAAACTATATTAGATTTATAATATTTAGGAGCTTTATTTAAATACCATTCATGGAGAGGATTATTTACTGGATCGCAACAAGCCATATAAGTATAAATCTCAAATTTTTGGAGATCGGCGTGTTCAAATATCCAGCGAGCCAGCCAACCTACAGAATGGGCTTTTAAGCAGTGAGAAATATAGCCAATTCGTAGAGGTTGATCGCTCTTTCCTTGAGCTTGACTTTCCTGATTTTTGATTTTTCTTTGTTTATGAAGCTCCTGAAATTTAGCGATTAATGATTGATAGTACCTCTGAAGATTGATACAGCAAAATTCAGCCATTTGATTATGAAATTGCCTAATTTTTCTTGGCTCATCAGCAAAGTATGGCAAGGAAAATGTAATGTTGACTAAAGCACCAATTATATGTTCTTTAATAGGCAGATTTTCTTCTAATAGCTGAGTAATAAGCTGTTCTAGCTGATTGCTGGCTTCCGTGGCTTCCTGCCAATAATCCATTGCATTCATAAAACCACGAATGACTAGGGCTTTTCCATAGGTTTGATCTGGAAGAGATTCTAAAAGAGCATAAAGTTGTTTAGCAAATTCTATACCCTGAGAGGAATTTCCCATATTCTGATGAAACTGGGCTAGATGAAACAGAATATTTTTATGTTGTGGATCAAGGGCAAGTCCCATTTCTCCTAAAGGTATAGCTATCATATAATACCTATGAGTAACCCCAATTTCTGCTACACCCCATTCTATTAGGTCTAAGAAATACTCTTTCTCTTCTGGTGTTTTAATATAAGGCTCAGAAAGTTGAATAAATTTAAGAGAGGAAAAGTATGAGGGGGCATAAGCTAGTAAATTTCTACCTACTTGAATTAATAAACTGGTGTCTAAGGCTGTTGTAGAAATATTTGTTAAAAGATCAACTAATCCTAATTCTACAAGGTCTTCTTGTACATAAGTCTGTAGATTAATTGACAACTGTAATAATTTTAATAAATTATTGATATTTGTGGGACTTAGTTCTCTAATCTGTTGGCGTAATTTCCATGCCAAAGATTGATTATTCTGTTGATTATTTTGTCTATTTGCCTCAATATCTAAAATATTAACAAGCTCTAAAGTCTCTGTTTCTATGCTATCTCCATCCCCTGACATCATCGCCATTAACCAAGTAGTTTCAGCTTCTGGCTTTTTATCCGCCAAAAATAAAGTTAGTCCTAGATACCAATAATTAGATTTAACTTCTGGACTAGCACTAATTGATTGTTCATAGAAACCTATAATTTGATTGTATTCTTCATTAGCTATTAATTGAAGTGCTTCTCTAGTCCAATATTTTTCCGCAACAGAATCCATAAAAGTGACTTATAGTTTATAGCTGTAAATTTAAAATAAAAAATAGTAGGCAGTTTCGACTACCTACTATTTTAAGACAGTAATACTTAAGCTATTAAATATTACTTACCACCTAAGTTTTTAAAGTCACTTGTCTTACAATCAGATTTAGCTGAATCATAGGCTGTAGCTTCAGTAGGAGTAGCACCTATAGCTGTAGTTTGTAGGCTTTCACAGGCGATCGCTTGGGAAGCAGACTGGTTGCCGATTGAAGTAATGAATGCAACACCAGCATATGCTTTTAGGTTATCAATTGCTGGGGTAGCTGAATTTATAGAAATAGCTGTACCCTTTGATGCATAAACATAATTAGTAGTTTGAGTTGGGATACCAATACCTAGAACAGTAGTAGCAATAACAGTACCGTTATCTTCTGCAAAAGCGGAAGCTTCTAAGTAACGAGCTTGTTGGGCACGGTTGATAGCACCGATGTTGTTCCGGCCTTCAGATTGTTTAGCTTTGTTGGCTTGGCTGAGGAGAGAAGGAAGAGCGATCGCAGCCAGAATCCCGATGATGATGATTACAACGAGGAGTTCAATCAGGGTAAAACCAGCGTCTTTTTTCTTTTTGTTCAAGTGTTGGAGGAACTTAGCTTGTAATTCCGGTTTCATATATTTAGTCTCCGTAGAGTATGTGTAGTTAGTTTTTTGTCTCTTGGTTATACTGTACCCACATCTCTCTAGGTTTCGATCACCTATGGAAAATTTTGTTTTACTATATAGTCTTTATTATTTAGACATTTTGTTCACCTTAACATAGCAAATTAGTTCAATCCCCCTTGAATTATCATCTCCTCCTCTGTTCTGCCAAGCGCCGCTCCGCCTCCCGGAGAGCATTTTGAATATTAGTTTGTAGGTTGGTTTCAGCAGGAGTACGGTTAGGATTCAGACGCAGAGCAGTACGGTAGTTATCAATTGCTTCTGTCAGGCTTCCTTGTCTAGAAAAGGCATAGCCCAGACCTTCGTAGGCATAAGCATTATTAGGATCGAGGCGGATGGCAGTACGGTGGTTGGTAATCGCTTCTGCTTGGTTTCCTTGTTGGCTCAGGGCAAGACCCAGATGAATATAAGCATTAGCATAGCTAGGATCAAGGCGGATAGCAGTACGGAGGTTGGTAATCGCTTCTTCTACATTTCCTTGTCGTCTCAGGGTAAGACCCAGATTGTAGTAAGCAGTAGAATAGCTAGGATCAAGGCTGATAGCAGTACGGTAGTTAGTAATCGCTTCTGCTTGATTTCCTTGGTTGTACAGGGCAATACCCAGACTATTGTAAGCACCAGAATTATTAGGATCGAGGCGGATAGCAGTACGGTAGTTGGTAATTGCTTCTGTTAGATTTCCTTGGTCTCCTAGAACATTACCCAGATTAAGATAAGCTCTAGCATTATTGGGTTCGATCGAGATGATGGTGCGAAATATTTGTGCAGATGCCGAGAAATTCCCTGCTTCTCTGGCGGCACTTCCTTGGCGAAATAACTCAGGGATGTTTTGAGCAAAGACGGGTTGGACGGTGAAGATGGTAGCAGCAAGGGCGAGGGGGAGAAAAAAACGGGTGCGCATAGTCTTAAGTGAAGATTTTTCTTTGAGTTTAGTATAGACTCTTTTTTTTGCTCTAGATAAATTTATTAAATAGGTTTTTATAGCTTGTAATCCTAGTCTTAATAAGGACTTAATAAGATCAAAGCGATCCGTTACAATGATTTATACTTAGATTTTTTTATATAGAGGAAGAATATTATGGGCATGACGATGACCGAGAAGATAGTGGCACGGGCGGCGGGTCGATCGCACGTCACCCCCGGCGAGAATGTGTGGGTAGATGTGGATTTGTTGATGACCCATGATGTGTGCGGTCCAGGGACGATCGGCGTATTCAAGAAAGAATTTGGAGCCAATGCCAAAGTTTGGGACAAAGAAAAAATTGTTTTAATTCCCGATCATTATATTTTTACTGCCGATGAACGGGCTAACCGGAATGTAGATATTCTGCGGGATTTTGCTCAAGAGCAGGAAATTAAATATTTTTATGATATTACCGATCGCTCCAACTTCAAAGCCAACCCCGACTACAAAGGAGTTTGTCACATTGCCCTTGCCCAAGAAGGCCACACCCGCCCCGGCGAAATCTTATTTGGCACCGATTCTCACACCTGCAATGCCGGAGCCTTTGGGCAGTTTGCTACAGGGATTGGCAATACTGATGCAGCTTTCATTATGGGAACTGGTAAATTATTAATCAAAGTCCCCGCTACCATGCGCTTTATTTTAGATGGGGAAATGCCCAGCTATCTCACGGCTAAGGATTTAATCTTGCAAATTATTGGCGATATTAGTGTGGCGGGGGCGAACTACCGGACGATGGAATTTGCTGGGGAAGCGATCGCAGCCATGACAATGGAAGAGCGCATGACCCTATGCAATATGGTCATCGAAGCTGGTGGCAAAAATGGCGTAATTGCTCCAGACCAAACTACTTTTGATTACGTCCAAGCCAGAACTAACAAGCCTTTTGAGTCAGTCTATACCGATGAAGATGCCCAATTCTATTCTGTCCATCGCTATGATGTGTCTAAACTAGAACCCGTAGTGGCCAAACCCCACTCCCCTGATAACAAGGATTTAGCCGGGAATTGTCGGGATGTGAAGATCGATCGGGTCTACATCGGCTCCTGCACTGGGGGTAAGATTACTGATTTTGTCCATGCTGCCCAACTTCTTAAAGGCAAACAAGTCAAAGTTCCTACCTATATTGTCCCCGCTACTCAAAAAGTATATGAAGATCTATTTACCCAAAAATATGAAGGACAAACCATTTCAGAAATTCTCCTCCAAGCCGGATGTATGGAGCCTGCCGCTCCCTCCTGTGCTGCTTGCCTTGGGGGGCCGAAGGATACCTTTGGACGGATGAATAGTGCAGAGATTTGTGTCTCTACCACCAACCGTAATTTCCCCGGTCGGATGGGAGAAAAAAATGCCCAAATTTATCTTGCCTCTCCCTACACCGCCGCAGCTTCGGCCTTAACAGGTTATGTGACTGACCCTAGAGAGTTTATCTAGCTAAATCAGCTTAGATGTGTCGCCCAAAAAAACTAGGCGAGAATTCTAGCTTAACGATAAACAGGAATTGTAAAGTGAAAACAACTACCCCCAGTGGCGGGGTAGTCTGCCCAAATTTGCCCATAGTGGGCGCGAATCACCCGCTGACAGAGGGCTAGACCAATTCCATAGCCTTCCTTGCCCTCATCTCTTGACAACCGGAAATGGTCTTCAAAAATACGATCGCGCGTCTCTGGGGGAATCCCTGGGCCATTATCACCCACGCTGACCTGAACCTTCTGACTAGTCCGATGCAGAACAACTACTTCAATTTTGCCACCTTGAGGAGTGTACTTAATTGCGTTTTCTAGCAAATTTACTAGTACTTGTTTGAGCCATTCCTCGTCTCCATATACTTCTGGCAAAACTTGGGGAATATCCGTAACTATTTCTTGGGATTTGCGTTGCAGTTGATCATACATTTGCTTTACTACATCTTTGCAAAGCAGACCAATCTGCAACCTAGAAGGGGTTACTGTCAGTTCCGCACTATTACCCTTGGCGGCGATTAAAATATCTCCAATCATCCGATCCATCAACTTAAATTGATTCCGGGTTTGCCGGAGTAGCTGATCCACGATCGGCGGCATACTTTTTTTATCCCCATGAGCTTGATGGGCTAATTCAATAGTTTCTAGTCCAAGGGAAGCTGCTGTTAGTGGGCTTCTCAGATCGTGGGCTAGCATCGATAAAACTTGTTCCTTGAAACGTAATTGTTCTAAAAGTTTCTCTTTTTCTTGATTGAGAAGGAATACTTCATCGGAGAGGCGGATCATCTGGGAAGAATAGCCTAAGGCATCAATTCCGGCGATCGAGGTAGCATGACTAGTAGTATTACTGGTTTGATAAGCTAAAGCCTGTTCTTGCCATTTATCCCAGCACTTTTGCAATTGAGCTACCAAATTACTTCCTGTCAGAGTCTGCTTAGGATCAGGATGAATTTTTACTAGGGTGGGAGTAGCAACAACCTTAAATAATTCTGCTAAGTAGGGCTGCTCACCGACCTCAATCACTTGTAACTTAAACGCATGGTCAGCTTGAAGTATCTGCAAGTAGTTCCTGATCTGCTGGATATCTTCCTTAAGACTGGGGCGCTTATCAATAAATAATAATAGATGTAGAGAGATGTCTAGATCAGTCGGATATTGGGGAGCTAGAGACATAGGCTTAAGGTCTAGCAATAGGATAAAGTATTAGCTGGTTAACATGTTTTTACCATAATACCCCATTAATTTAAGATTTTTTTAAGTTATGCCTAGAGACATTATAACTTTTGCATCAATACAGCAGATTTTAGTTGTAGGAAGACAGATTTTTTCTATAAAACAAGGGGCTTATAAGCCCCTTGCCTGTTGTCCACGAACTATAAAAGTGCCGTAAATTAACGTTTGACTAGTTTTTTGCTCACCTTCCGTAGCCGGATAGATTTCGGAGTTACTTCTACCAACTCATCTGTCCCAATATATTCCAGCGCTCGCTCTAGGCTCATTTCTACTGGTGCTTGGAGTTGGATTAACTCGTCAGCCCCCGCTGCCCGGTGGTTAGTTAGCTGCTTAGTTTTGCAAATATTTAGTTCCAAATCCTGAGTCCGGTTATGCTCACCGACAATCATACCCTTGTAGACCTTAGTTCCGGGAGTGATAAAGAACACACCCCGATCCTCAGCGTTGCTCATGGCATAGAAAGTCGCCACCCCTTCCTCAAAGGAAGTTAACACTCCGTTACGGCGGGTATCTAAGTCTCCAATTAAAGGGCGGTAATCCAAGAAGCTATGATTCATAATGCCAGCACCACGGGTGAGACGCATAAATTCACCCCGGAAACCAATTAGTCCACGGGCAGGAATCACGAATTCTAGCTGAGTCCGGCTACTGCCACCCATTTGCATATCCTTCATTTCTCCCTTGCGTTGCCCTAGGCGCTCAATACAACCCCCGACAGCTTCTTCTGGTATATCTAGAACTAGGTACTCGAAAGGTTCGCAGGGTTTGCCGTTGAC
>JANMHD010000471.1:0-2102 GCA_031374985.1 Coleofasciculaceae cyanobacterium OTE_70_metabat_329
TCTACGCCTTGCGAATCTCCAAGGAGTGGATCTTAACTGGGCAGACTTGCAGGAAGCAGATCTGAGTGGGGCAAACCTCCAAGGGGGTAAACTAGAACAAGTTAACTTAGAAAAGGCAAAGTTAGATGGAGCTAATCTCGCCGACTGCGATTTGATGGAAGCAAAGTTTTATCGTAGTAGCCTAATTAATGCCAATTTTCAGGGGGCAAACCTCCGGGAAAGTAATCTAGAAGAGGCAAATCTCCGGGATGCTAATTTACAGGGAGCCAGTTTAACTGAGGCAAATTTAACCTCGGCCTATATGCGGGGCTGTAATTTGCGGGAAGCAGACCTGCACCGAGTAATGCTTATGGGGGCAGACTTGAGTGATGCGACACTAGACGGGGCAGATTTAAGCCGAGCTAACCTGACAGGGGCTTATCTACTTAAGGCAAGTTTATGTCGGACTTTATTATTGCGGACAGTGCTGCAAAGTGTTTACCTATTACGGGCAGATCTAACGGGGGCGAATCTGCGGGGTGCAGACCTGCGGGAAGCAGATTTGAGTGGAGCTTATATCTGTGATACCAGTTTGAGTGAGGCGAATTTGGCGGGTGCTTATTTGCTAGAAACTCGAATTATCCGGACTAAGTTTGACCAAACCCAGATGACTGGATGTTGTATTTATAATTGGTATTTGGAAGATGTAGACCTATCTAAGGCGGAGTGTAATTATGTGTTTACGCGCTTTAATTATGCAACGAAGAAACCCGCCGATCGCTTCCCTGGCGATCGCAATTTTACCCCCGGAGAACTGGGCAAAACTACTACCGAAGATTCGACCACTATTGAAGTAAATTTTTCTGAACCTCCCCAATGGGTGGCTCTAGCTTTGACTATTAGTCAAGTAGAGATGGAATGTAATGATTTAAAATTACAGGTTAAATCCTATGAGGTGCGGGAGATCGACTATCTAGTAAGACTCCAAGGCAGTCGTCTGATTAATAGTAAAATTCTTGCTCAAAGAATTCTTAAACTTTATCCAGAGATTGCCCAACGATTCCAAAATCATCAGGGAGAAATTTATGAACTAATGGCAATTAAATCCCAGTCTCCTAAACCTCTCCCCATTGAGCCAAAGGTACAAGAAACAGCGGAATCAAATATTCCTAGATCGATCGCTAAGGACGATCGCCAACGCATTTACCAAGAGGTTGTTAGTCAGATTCAGCGGATTACCATGTTCCAAGAACCAGAGAAATTTGTAGAAAGTGTCCAGCGCTTACTATTATTTCTTCAAGAAAAAGGTATCTCTACCGAAGAAGTCCAAAAAAGTATTATTGGTAAAATTTTGGTGAAGCGATCGCAGCAAGATTCTAGCTTTCAGAATCAACTAGTGGAATGGGAAAAAAATGTGCAAGAATCAGCTAGATTTTCTCTGGTAGGGGAATCAATTCGTCTTGCTCTTGCTACTCTCTGGGCACAATCTCAGGAAAATAATTAATTACTAATAACTACTTAATCTCTGGATGTTCTGTTTGAGCTGAGGAAATTCCTAAGGAATTAATTTCCCCAATTAATTGATACAATCGGCCTAAATCTCTTTGATTAAAATGTAGAACTAAGCGTGGTAAATTAATAGATAGATCGCTGGCTTCCTCTGGAAAAGCTGAAGTTCTAGTAATTTTCCCAGAAACTAAAATATCTTGAAAACTATCATTGAGATAAGTAATATTCTCGTCAGATAAATCCTGCTTAAGTCTGATTACAAATTTATCGCCTACATAACGACTAGAATGAAAAACTCGATAAAAATTGCTGATAGTCTGACAGGCGACTTTTAAATCATCAGTAATAGTATATAAACTAGTATCATGATCACTAACTAAACCCCGCTTAACTAAATGTTCTTGGACATATTCTGACCATGCATTCCAATAGTTGCCGCCGGGATAATCTATGAGAATGATGGGAATTGGCCCAAATTTACCAGTCTGGGAGAGAGTTAGAGATTCAAAGGTTTCATCTAGAGTGCCAAAACCGCCGGGGAAAGCGGCGATCGCATCACTTTCTCGGAGAAAAAATAATTTACGAGTAAAGAAATATTTGAATTTAATTAACTT
>JANMHD010000474.1:0-3535 GCA_031374985.1 Coleofasciculaceae cyanobacterium OTE_70_metabat_329
GCTTCACCAATACCGATGAAAATATGCCAAGAGAACATCGCTGTTAGGGCCACAGCCAAGGGAACCGTATCAGAGAGAGCTAACTGGAGAGCGCAGGAAAGGGAGCCAATCACTACACTCAGCCAAGCGGCGATCGCTACTCCTACCACCATCCCCCCAAGTTTCTGCCGGCCGATCACCATTCTGATAATTTTATAGACATAGTAGCCTCCAAAAGTGCCGATCAAGCCCATATTGACAATATTTGCTCCCAGCACAGTCAAGCCCCCATCCTGAAATACAGTTCCTTGGACAATAAACACCACTGCCATAACCAAGGAACCAGCCCAAGGTCCGAGTAACATACCGGCCAAGGTTCCCCCCAGCAGATGTCCCGAAGTTCCCCCCGGAATCGGGAAGTTAATCATCTGACCAGCAAAAATAAAAGCGGCACATACGCCCATTAAAGGTACTACCCTTTCTTTGTATTCTGCCTGAGCTTTTTGCAGAGACACGCCCACTAAACTCAAGGCAATAATCCAAGTCACGGCCGTCACTGGCGGGTTCAAAAATCCGTCAGGGATGTGCATTGCGAGCAGAGGCGGTGGGCAACTAAGAAAGTTAAGGGAGTTAATAATCATAATTTAGGGCATCTCAAATTTAGTAGTTTGTGATTAATTCTATCCACTGATTAATCCTATGCTCTAGTCCTTTATGGTTTCTTTCTGAATCATATTTTGATCAATCAAAGCTAGATTAATAATAGGCGCTAGACTGAATAAACATTAAATCAGTGAATATATAGGAAAGAATTATGGATGCCAAATTAATGTTAATGATTCCGGGGCCTACACCAGTACCAGAGCAGGTTTTGCTAGATATGGCAAAGCATCCGGTGGGGCATCGGAGCAAAGAATTTATGGAAGTTATTGGGGTTGTCACTCAAAAATTAAAGTGGCTCCACCAAACCCAGCATGATGTCTTGATCCTAACAGTTAGCGGCACAGGAGCAGTAGAAGCGGGAATTATTAACTTTTTCAGTCCGGGCGATCGAGTCTTGGTGGGTTCCAATGGCAAATTTGGTGAGCGCTGGGTAGAAGTGTGCCAAGCCTACGGATTACAGGTGGATGAAGTCAAGGCTGAGTGGGGCAAACCCCTAGATCCAGAAGAGTTTCGCCAAAAACTAGAGGCTGATACCGCCAAAACTTATAAAGGCGTAATTGTCACCTACAGCGAAACTTCTACTGGGGTACTAAACGATCTAGAAACTATTAATCGCCATATCAAGGCTCATGGTTCTGCCCTAGCGATCGTCGATGCAGTAACTAGTCTGGGAGCAGTAAATTTGCCTATGGATGAATGGGGGATTGATGTGGTCGCTTCCGGTTCCCAGAAGGGATATATGATTCCTCCGGGCTTGGGTTTTGTGGCGGTTAGTCCCAAGGCGTGGGAAGCTTACAAGACTGCTAAGTTACCTAAGTATTATCTAGACCTAGGCAAGTATAGTAAGGAATCTGCCAAAAATAGCACCCCTTTTACTTCTTCGGTAAATATGATTGTCGCCTTGCACACTGCCCTGACCATGATGGAACAGGAAGGCTTACAAAATATTTTTCAACGCCATCATCGGCAGATGACTGCAACACGGGAGGCAATGAAAGTTTTAGGTTTACCTTTATATACAGCAGATAATTGCGGTAGTCCAGCTATTACCGCCGTGGTTCCTGTGAGTGTGGACACTCAACAAATCCGCTCCGTGATGAAGAAAAGATTTAATATTGTCCTTGCCGATGGCCAAGATGCTATGAAGGGAAAGATGTTCCGTATGGGGCATTTAGGCTATGTGAGCGATCGAGATATTCTCACGGCTATTGCTGCCCTCGAAGCCACCCTGCAAGAACTAGACCATAGTGTACCAAATCCGGGAGGAGCGATCGCTGTGGCCGCCAAAATTCTTTCTGGCAAATAGAAGTCTGCTCCAAAGTTAGCCACAAATCAATAAATAAAGGACACAGCAGTGCTGTGTCCCTAAGAAAAATCGAGTAACCAGAGCAAGCCCTATCCTGCTCCTAGACTTCTTGGGGTTGGAAAATTTTATCTAAAATTCCAGATACAAAGGAAAGAACGATCGATCCAATAATGGCAGGCAGAAAACCAGTAATAGTAAAACCGGGAGTGAAATAAGCCACCAATAATAGGGAAAGCCCATTGATGACTAACAGGAATAATCCTAAGGTCAGTAGGGTCAAAGGCAAGGTCAAAAGCACTAAAATGGGACGAACGATCGCATTCACTAATCCCATGATGACAGCGGCGATTGCGGCGGCGGTAAAACTATCAAGAACAAATCCGGGAACTATTTTTGATGTCAGGATTAAGGCGGCTGCCGTAAGCAACCAAGTTAGTAGAAAACGTGGCATAGTCTTGATATCTCCAACTCTGTATACTTCTATCATAACCCATAGCCCTCTAGAACTTAGGATGACTTTTTAGGGGTATCCGCAACTATGGATTAGGGTTATAATAATCCATAGCCCTTTGGAATTTAGGGCAATTCTATGGTATATTAAACAAGTTAATACATTTTGCTGGTGTAGCTCAGTGGTAGAGCAGCGGTTTTGTAAACCGCCGGCCGCAAGTTCAAATCTTGTCACCAGCTTCCCCCTAAATAAATTTAATTGATGGGCTATCTACTTCTATAGCTAGCAGTAGTGCCTTGAGGTCAAAATCTATCACAGCTTTTCTTTCTTGCAAAGATAGTAATGATTCCTATGACATCACTCTAATATCAGGGATGTAGGTATCAGGGATGTGGGCGCTATCCAAACCAATGCGACAAGGGCAACGTAACATACAATCCCGTGTAGGGCTATCCCAAGTAACTGAAATGTTCAATTTCAGTATCAAAAGTCTGCTCTAAAAACGTCATAATTGCACCATGTTTACCAGTAGCTAAAGACCTTTGGATAAGCTCTCCAGCTACTAATTCTTGTTTTTTATCCGATCCAGTGAAATAGGTAAGATAATCAAAAAAAGTAACTTTAGTCTGGGAAATAGCGATCACCTTATAGGCACACTCTTTACAAATCACAAGTTAAACATTGAAGGGATAAAAAAGGTTAAGAAACAATAATCTAACTATAAGGAAATGATAATAAATTACAAGTAGTCTTGTACAGAAATAGTTTTTGGGGCACACTTTAATCTAAAAACTATTCTTTAAATAACTAATTTGCATCACTACTGAATCATAACGATACTAACTTAACTAAATAACACTATTTCATTTTTTGTCTATTTAATTAATCTCACTGCCTCCTTAGCTAAAATGTTAAGTTTTGTATACATACTCAGTATTTGCGGCAGAAAAAATAATAATAATTCATACTGAGAATAATATTAGAAAAGATAAACTAGAAATTTAATTCCATCTTTCTGTCTTTATATAACATCCTGTTAATATTGATAGAATAATAAGAATAGGCTATGAATTTAGCAAAAAGAGCTAAAGCTGAGCTCACACTTTATAATATTATTTAAGTTCATTCGTTTTTTT
>JANMHD010000496.1:0-2826 GCA_031374985.1 Coleofasciculaceae cyanobacterium OTE_70_metabat_329
AGAGACTTTGCAACATGGCTTCATCCTCTAATTTGAGCAGCTTTGCTAAGTAGCCAGAACGATTTAGAACGAAACTTTCAGAATCCTGCATACCTCATATCAACAATATTTACGATCGCCTCGACCTTAACTGATCTTAAGCACTCAATGGACAGCTATAAAATAATTGACATAGCCCCAAGAATAGATGGACTAACTTGGAGTTGTAATGCAATTGCAGTTTAATTACTTTACTGGGGATAGATTACCGCAGATTCTACTCTTAAGTCAAACGCGATCGCCTCAATAATATATTAGCTAAATGTTTTGCTGTAGGCGATCGCTTTTTCTAGGTTAAGCCACAAAAGAAGCCAAGCTTGGGGGGACTAAATTCTCTTCTTGGCAATATTCAAGATAGCCTGCGATCACCTCCTGAGCATTAGCGATCGCTTCCTCATAGGTTTTTCCGTAGGTACAAGGCTGCATAGCAAGTTGAGCAAAATCCGGTAATGTTACCAAATAAAGTTGATCTTCTTCTGACCACTGAATCAATAAACTATAACGATAATTCATGAATCTGATCCCTCCTCTGTAATTTTCTCTAAGGCTTGAATTGCTTTTTTCAACAACTTTTCTAAATACAATGGTGTATCATCACCATCCTTAAAGGCAATAGTAATTAACAGGGGTAATTGTGGATGCCGCCAATTTTTATGACTACCCTTTCCACCCCGCTGCGCAAAGCCCAAGCTAATCAATTCATTTTTAAAGTCTCGAACCTTCCTTGGCATAGCTCTCAGTCAAGCTGATATGGTTATTATCCTAACATTAACAACTGAAAATAATGAACTCCTCAACTTAGCGGGTGTGCGATCGCTTTCTCTAGGTCAAGATTTTGGGCGTTGGCATTAGCCTTGTATAGATATTATGATTTACTTCATTGTTTCAATTTGGTGTTCCAAGGGGCAACTAGAGGTAAGAGGAGGAGACCGGGAAGGGCGGCAACAATACTAATAATCATAAAATTTGTCCACCCAGTCAGTTCGGCAATCTTCCCGGCAGGAGCAATTAATATATCTCGGCTGACAGCCATAAGACTAGAGAGGAGGGCATACTGGGTAGCAGTAAAACTAGGGTTACACAGGCTCATCAGGTAGGCAACGTAGGCAGCAGTTCCCATGCCACCACAGAAATTTTCGATATTGATACTAAGGACTAAAAGATCGTAATTCTTCCCGAAGAAAGCTATAGCTAGATAACCCAGATTACTCAAGCATTGCAATCCCCCAAAAATCCATAAGGACTTATATATTCCTAACTTACTCATGACAGAACCGCCTACTAGAGTTCCTACTAGAGTAGCAATTAGACCCATACCACCTCGAATCACACCTAGGTCTGTTTGAGAAAACCCAGTTTGTAAGAGAAAGGGAGTAGACATATTATTTAGCATCGCATCGCCAAACTTATATAAGGTAATGAACAATAGGCTAACAACTCCTAGGGAGACTCCATGACTCTGGAAAAAATCTGTGAAGGGTAGAACTATCGCATCGACTAAGCTTTCTGGGGTGTGGACTGGTTTAGTTGGTTCTGGAGCAAAAAAGGTACTCACTAATCCTACCAACATTAAGGCTGCCATAAATAGGTAGACTACTGACCAAGGGAGGCGATCGGCAAGAATCAAGGCTAGGGAACCTGTTAATACCAAGGCCAAACGATAGCCCAAGACGGTAATCGCTGCTCCGGCCCCCATTTCTGCCTCCTCTAGTACATCAGTCCGGTAGGCATCGAAGGCAATATCTTGGGAAGCACTGAAAAAGGCAATCACGATCGCATTCACCGCTAATAGTTGCAAAGCCTGTTTGGGTTGCTGGAAAAACATACAGCTAATAGCAATCATCAAAGCGATCTGGGTAATCACCAGCCATCCCCGCCGCCGACCCATGAAAGGGGGAACATAGCGATCGAGCAGGGGCGACCAGAGGAATTTCAGGGAATAGGGCAGCGCCACGAGGCTAAATAAACCAATGGAGGTTAAACTAACTCCTTCCTTGGTCATCCATGCTTGGAGAGTAGTACTAGTCAGGAATAGGGGTAAACCAGAGGAAAATCCTAGTAAGAGGATCATGGACATTTTCCGACTGGTAAAAACTTGGAGATAGGATTGGGTACTCAAGATTGGGTTTTGGGGGTTATGGATTATCCTGAATTCAGATTAATCTTATCAAATATTATGATCAAACCTGCGATCGTCCCAACTACCGCCACTCCCCTTGGAGAGTAAAAGCTGCCCAATAGTAGGGAGCTACCCAATTTCGAGAGTTAAACATTTCTAGCTGGGCTGCCCTCAAAGCTTCGGCTGGTCTAAGATTTTGCTGCAACATCTTTTCATAGAATTTACCTATCAAGTCGGCGGTTTGACTATCCGGCACAGCCCAAAGGCTGGTTACTACTCTGGGAGTTCCGGCGTACATTAATCCTCTAGTTAAACCAATTAATCCTTCCCCTTGAACTACTTCCCCTAAGCCAGTTTCACAGGCACTGAGAACAACTAAATCGGCATTAAAACTAAGGTTAAAAATATCTTCCAAGAGTAAATAACCATTACTTCCTGCCCCGTTTTGATCGACTAGGGACATGACTATGCCGGATAGTTCGGGTTTTTGGGTGTTGGCAAAACCGTGAGTTGCCCAGTGGATGAATCGGTACTGAGAAAGTTGGTTACTGAGGGCATTGGTTCGATTGGCTTGGAAGTCAAACAGGGCAAGGCTCTGATCTGGGGGAACTAATTGCAGGATAGTATCGGATTCTCGGCGAGTACCGGGGAGGCGACTCCAATCACCT
>JANMHD010000513.1:0-8465 GCA_031374985.1 Coleofasciculaceae cyanobacterium OTE_70_metabat_329
TCTTAATCTATTGAGAAAAAACTTCTTCTAAATATTCTGGCAGTGATCTCTGATGACTGCCTCTTTTTTTATTTGTTTTTTTAATAGTCTCTATAAATTTCTATGGAGTAATGGAGTTTGTTAAAAAGTTAGGACACACAAGAAGCTTAAGCCCCTTATTTATCGGATCAATTAATGCTACAGTCTCCTTATGCTATAGCAAAAAAAAGTTATTTTTTAGATCAGCAGCCAACCTACAGCACTTTGCTTATCAGGGCGGTAAAAAATAGAGAATTCCCCACTTTCGGCGGAAAACTCCTGTGCCAAATAGACCTGCAAAGTACTGTATCTAGTATTAATTAAGATAATTTTTTTTATTAACGTGAGTTCGGTTTAAGCAAAAACTCTGATCCTAAGCTTAGAGACTTTCCCGGAGCGGACTTGTACTGAGCGACTAGCCTTGAGCGAAGTCGAAAGGAGTCGAAGTAGTCGAAGGGAACATTTCCGCTATAAATGAAGATAAGCGATCGAAGATTTGTAGTAGGGTTTTGGCTACTTCGACTTCGCTCAGCATAAATTTGACTACGCTCAGCCAGCGATAATGGTTATGGTTTTCGTAAAATGGTATCAGGGAAATTTCTTATCCCGAACTCACGTTTATTAACTTCTATAAGGTTAGGAAATTTCACAATTTCACCTAGCAATAACTATGACGATTCCTCTGAAAATACTTATAGTCTCAAATTCAGAAGATGAAGCGGCTATTTTACTTTACCTAATAGAAAAAGGTGGTTATACTCCCTCTGCCCAGCAGGTAAATAATCCTTCAAACTTCAGAGAAGCTTTGGAAAATGAGAAATGGGATATTATTCTTTGTGATCATTACCTAAAAAAATTTGACGCTGAGGCAGCTTGGCAGTTGCTCCGAGATAGTCATAAGGATAAAGAAATTCCTTTTATTGTGATTGGTAGCTCTAAGAGTTTTAGCAATTTTTCTAATCAAGAAGATGTAGTAATCAACCTACTTCAGCAGGGGATTACAGACTATATTGATGATATTAATCATGGAGACCAGCCCAATTCGCCATCCCTCCTCCGAGTCCTAGCTAGAGAATTAATTGGGAAGAATGTAAGGCAAGAAAATATTCCAGAACAATTACAACAACCGCAGCGCCAGCGATTGATCGAGATTCACCAACAAACTCAGCAACAAATTCCGAAAAAGACTAAGGAGCAAATAAAAATAGAGAGTGTTCTACAAGAGCGTGAGGAAATATTCCGCCTAATTAGTCAAATAGATAATTATGCTGTCTGGGATTGGCAAAAAAATAGCAATCACCTGTGGTGGAGTCAGGGCTTTCATACCCTATTTGGCTATGATGTGTCATCTTTAGCCATTACTTGGAACTTTTGGCTATCCCTAATTCATCCAGAAGATCTATCACGGGTTACTTCTATTACCCAAGAAATGATGGGATCTACTAATACAAGTAGTGCAGTGGAATACCGCTTCCGCTGCCAAGATGGTTCCTATGCCTACGTTCTAGACCGCATTAACCTAATTCGTAATTCTCAAGGAGAGGTAGAACGAATGATTGGGTCTATGGTGGATCTGAGCGATCGCTACCGGATTGAAAAGACCCTACGAACGATGCAGGAACGCTACGAGCTAGCTATTTGTGCCGGGAATGTAGGTATTTGGGATTGGAATCTTGAGCAAGTAGAATTTTATATAGACACCAATCTAAAAAGTACTCTTGGTTATACGGAACTAGATATTCCTAATTCCCTAGAAGCCTGGTATGGATTGATTCATCCCGAAGACCGCGGTGTAGTGATGGCGGCGATCCAAGATTATTTAGAAGGTATCACCCCCAGCTATGCGATCGAACATCGGAAGATTCACAAAAATGGAGATATTCTCTGGTTTCTCTCCCAAGGTATTGCCTTTTCTGGAGCTGATGACCAAGTTATTCGCATGGCAGGCACTGAAACAGAAATTACTAAACGCAAACAAGCCGAAGCTGCTCTCCAAGAAAAAGCATTGCTCCTAGACTTGGCTAACGATAGTATTATAGTCCGAGACTTGTTAGATCGGATTACCTTCTGGAACCAAAAAGCAGTAGAAGTATACGGCTATACTGCCCAAGAGGCGATCGGTAGATATCTTTACGATCTTCTGCCCACAGAATTTCCTCATCGATTACTAGCAATTAGAAGCCAACTACTAAACCAAAGACGCTGGGAAGGAGAATTAATTCAAACTAAACGAGACGGGACAGAAATTACTGTCTCTAGCCGTCAGGCACTACAACTAGATATCGATGGTAATCCCCGACAAATTTTAGAAATTAACACCGATATTACTGCCGCCAAACAAGCAAAAGCTACCTTACAGGAGGCAAATCGCCGGTGGCAGTCCCTTTTAGATAATATTCAGCTTGTAGTTGTAGGTACAGACCAAGATGGTTTATTGGAATACGCTAATCCCTTCTTTTTAGAGTTGACAGGCTATACTAGGTCCGAAATATTGGGTGTCAACTGGCTAGAAAAATTTATTCCTCCTGCCTTCCACCGTGAACTCCAAGAACTTACCCTTGCTAATGCAGAAAATTTTACTCCCCATTATCAAAATCCTATTCTGACCAAAGTTGGCGAAGAGCGAATTATTGCTTGGAATAATACCCTGCTTAGAAATCTTGATGGGACAGTGAGTAGTGTCATGAGCATTGGGGAAGATATTACCGATCGCCAAATTATTAGCCGCATGAAGGATGAGTTTATTTCAGTTATCAGCCACGAACTGCGTACTCCCCTAACGGCGATTCGTGGTTCCTTGGGTTTATTAGCGGGAGGTTTTCTAGAAAAGTATCCAGAAAAAGCTCAACGGATGATCGGCATTGCCTCAGAAAATACCGATCGCCTCACCCGGCTGATCAACGATATTCTAGATATTGAGCGGATCGAAGCTGGCAAGATGGATTTAGATGTCAATCCCTGCTCTCCCCTAGAAATGATTCAATATACTCTAAATACTCTCCAGCCTTTAGCTAATAAGCAAGAAGTAATCTTAGAAATAGGAGAAATACCGCCGGCCACAAAGGAATTATTCCTACTAGCAGACCGAGATCGCATCTTACAAGTTTTAACTAATCTTGTGAGTAATGCCATTAAATTCTCCCCGCCCCTAGGTAAAGTTCAAGTTACTTTTAACCTTATTTCTTGTCTTACTTCTCAGCCGCAGGAAGAGAACTCTAGTAAATATTGTCCTATTCTTCCCTCTGCTTCTAGTCAACATATTTTATTTCAAGTCCAAGACGAAGGCAGCGGAATTCCCACAGATAAACTAGAAAGTATTTTTGATCGTTTTCAACAGGTAGATGCCAGCGATTCTCGAAGTAAAGGCGGGACTGGTCTGGGACTAACTATTTGTCGAAATATTATCCGCCGTCATGGAGGAGCAATCTGGGCAGAAAGTCATCTAAGGGAAGGTAGTAGTTTCTTCTTTAGTCTGCCTATTACCATGTCTGACTCCCTAGTGCCTCTGTCTCAATCAGCTTTAGGGACTACAAATCTACCAGCCAACGATATAACTACTTATCCCCCACCCTCAATTTCCATCCCCAAATCCCCAAACCCCTCCTATAAAATTTTAGTAGTAGAGAATGATCAAGACTTAGCCAAGGTATTGCTGGCCACCTTTGAAAACTTGGAGGTTAATGCTTACCACGCCTCAACAGGACGGATGGCGATCCAAATGTGTCAAGAGATATATCCAGATTTATTATTAATGGATGTGGTTTTACCAGAGGGAACTGGTTTTGCCGTGATAGATTGGCTACGAATGTCTCGATCGTGGGCTCAGTTGCCTTTAATTATATATTCAGCCCTAGAGCTAACTCCAGAAGAGCGCGATCGGGTTAGTCTAGGAATTACAGAATATTTTATTAAGGGAATAATTAATCCTGAAGAATTAGGAAAAAGAGCACTATCTCTTCTAGGAGTCCAATAAGCTGTAGCGTATCCTTAATAATAGTTATGTTAAAAAAGCCCTTTCTCAATTTTCCCCAAATAATCTGTATCAGCTAAATTTTATAATTCAGTTAAAAAGAAATTTATGACAACTAGGCTCATTTTAGTTATTGATGATGAAGATGACATTAGAGAAGTGGCACAATTATGTTTAGAGACAGTGGGGGGATGGGAAGTAATCACTGCTTCCTCTGGGCAAGAAGGTTTATTAAAAGCTGCTCAAAATTATCCTGATGCAATTCTACTAGACGTGATGATGCCAGAATTAGATGGACCGAGTACCTATGCTCGGCTTCAAGAAAACCCCGCTACGATAGATATTCCCGTAATTCTGCTAACGGCCAAAATTCAACCTTCTGAGCAACGTAAGTTTGCTGCCCTAGGGGTCAAAGCTGTATTGGCAAAACCTTTCGATCCTCTAACTCTAGCCAGCCAAGTTGCCGACGTATTGGCATGGGAAAATTAGCTACTCTATATTTATTTTTTATATCTATTTTTTATGCCATATCTACTGGGCTTTGATCCGGGGCGAGATAAATGTGGGGTGGCGCTGATAGAGAGTTTTAGGGAGGATATTTCTCTAGAAAACTATCAAGTCCGACAACATCAGGTTTTTTTGGCCTCAACAGTAGTTGATAGTCTCCGAGAGCTTTGCCAACAATTTCCGATCGCTATGGTGGTCATGGGGGATGGGACGACAACCAAAGAATGGCAACAAAAGATTAGTTCTGTTATTTCTGCACCTATAGTTTTAGTAGATGAGCGCCATAGTACCCTAGAGGCGCGCGATCGCTACTGGCAGATGTTTCCACCCTTCGGGTTGCTAAAACTTGTACCTCAGAGTCTCCGCCGAATCGATCGTCCCCTTGATGACATTGTAGCCATCATTCTCCTAGAGCGATATTTAGGCAAAGCTATAATTACCTAAACACTCAGAGCTTCTAAAGCATAAAACTCTGAAGTCGAAACTTCTTTAATATTGGCAGCTAAAGCCACCTCTGACAGAGTAGGGGCTGTGTCCCAAATGTCCAACTTTTTAATATTATCCCAGCCATCCCAGCTAGAGGAAAAAGCAGAAACCGCTAAAGAGCAAGATTTCCAACTACCTTGGACAGGAACACTTAATTTTTCACATGTTCCTCCCCGTCTTCCCTCTGGTACAAAGTGATGACAAGAACGACAGGCAGAGGTTAAAAGTGGTAATTGATTCATTAGTATTTTCTTTGCAATATGGTCTGTTTTATATGATCTAATTCTGCTACTAGATCTTTTGGTCTTTATGTACTATTGACGGGGATCAACTAAAGATTCCATAAGGTTTCAATCAAATTAATATCTAAAATCAGTCTTTAGATTTTCTTTAGAATCCCTTAGTAAAGGAATACAAAATAAAAAGTAAAAATACTAAAACCATGAAGATTAATTATTAACTAGGTGCATCTAGGAGCAAACTAGATGGGGATCAAGGAAAAGCGATGTGACTTACATCACATATTTTTGTTTAATTGATCATTTTCTTTCTCAGGAAAAAATATTTAGTTCCTTACTTTGTCTGGAAAATGAAATTATTTCTACTAGAAATTCCCTAACAAGTTAAATGGGATAGATTAACGAGACCATTTTTTAGTAGCACAAAGAGCACAGCAGCCCCAGCGATCGATCTCTCCGGGAGGTGTAGGACACTGGCACTGACCGCATAGGGGCAAGTGGGACGATCGATCTTGAACTTGCTGCCACCAAGCCTGAGCATTGACGATAGACTTAACAGCTTGATGAGATTTATCAAGCCTGTCAGACCTCTCAAACCTGTCAAATTTATTAGATTTATTAGATTTGCTGGATGTATCAACATTAGAAACAGGCAGAGATGGAGCGATCAACTGGTTAATTTTGGGGGGAAGATAACTAGGATGATTGGCCATAACTGGAGAGGCATCATCGAAGCGTGGCTGCCATTGTCCGGGAGAAAATCTAATATCTTTAATATCAATAGATCGACTAGATTGATTAGATTGAGTTGACTTAGTATCTATAGAATTTCTAAGCAAACTGTTAAGTTTTTCACTAAGTTTGGATAAAATTAAATGCCGCTTGAAAGTAAGTTCTTGCGCCCAAATAGGACTAGAGGTGGCTACCCAGAGAACAGATCGATCGATCCCCGTTGGCCTTGTATGGGCTGCTACCGTTGCGCCCACCACCCCAGACCATTGGGCAAGAATCAGGCGAAACTGCTGTTGAGTCTCCCAACCGGGCTGATTTTCTATAACATCTAAGATATGATGAAGGGACTTAAACATGGCTCCGGTTAGTCGCTATCTTCTTGAGTATTGCTTGAGTAAAGGTGTCCCCCGCAGTGCAGGAGAAATCTTTACCACAAATCTTTTTTAATCCTAGCTTAGTGTTGCCCTATGCCCAGACCCTCAAAAACCTCCAATGATTTGCAAAGTATTCATCCTACCCTCAAGGCTGCCCTAGGTAGCTTGGATGTGCAGCTCGAAGAAGAATTATCCCGCTACCGTAAACAACGCCGAACAGTACCTGTCATGGCGGCTAGCAGAATTGGCCAAGCCTCCCTAGCCCCTCCTTTAGAAGTAGTTAATTTACATTTACCCTCCAGTCCTATTCCTGCCTCAGCCCTACCCCAAGGGGCGGAAAACGAGTCTAAGTCTTTCTCAGATAGTGAAGATACACCTAATCCAAAACTTAATTCCCCCTCTACTCCTCAACTGAAAGCAGCTACAGGGGCAAAAATTGGGGATGATGAATCTAAGATTAATTCCTTGGCAACTAGTGGTACCCAAACGCCGCCCATTCCCCCTGATGATTATCTAGAATCCTCTGAACAACTGCTAAAAAGTTTGACGGAGGAACCGCAGAAACCTAGGGACGAATCTCTGGAAGAAGAGAGTGCTAGTTTGGCCGATAACCTCCTTACCCCTCTGGGCATGGGTTCCATGCTGCTATTATTACTATCTAGTGCGAGTATTGGTTACTTACTATTTAATCCTGCCCTTGTGCAACGGTTGGGGCTAAATCGTTTCTTTCCAGGCGCTGCTCCAATAGCAGTCTCTCCTAGCCCTACAGCTACTAATAGTCCTTCCATTGCTCCCCCTGCCATCAGTCCTAATTTAGCTAATGGGGGTTTAGAAAATCTAGATAGAAATAGTATTTCTAATCTCAAGCCTAGTGAAAATTCTACTCGATCGCCAATTCCTAGCGTTCCTAGCCTGCCTAAACCGTCGGCGGTCACTACTCCGGGAAAAACTAATCCGGCGATCATTAGTGGTTCTCCAGACTTAGCCGGCCAGTTGGGCATTCCTCCTGTAGCTGCACCCCTAGCAACTCCCCCAAGCCCGGCAGCACCCCCCAAGCCCTCACCTAGTCCAGCAGCAGCCAGACCAAATCCAGCCCCTAGCTCGGTAACTAGCCCTACAACTACAAATCCTCGGCGAGATACCTATTTCTATGTGGTTGCTGCCTACGATGGCGATCGCTCCCTTGCCCAAGCTAGAGCAGTGATCCCTGAAGCCTACATAGCAGAAATCCCCAACCAAGGAACCCAGATTCAGATGGGAGCTTTCCTAGTAGAGGCAGAAGCCAAAGCCCTGATCCAAGAATTAAAACAAAAGGGTATTACTGCAACTGTTTACCAGCCTAATTAATGAAACTATTATTTGTTTCTAGCCCCGTAGGGGCTTTGGGATCAGGGGTTGGAGGGGGAGTGGAACTAACTCTGGGGAATGCTGCCCAAGAAATGTGCCTCCGGGGGCATGAGGTGACGATCGTAGCGCCGGCTGGCTCTAGGATGCCGGGGATACCTTTAGTAGAAATTACGGGCAATCCCCAAGTCAGCGCCCAAACCCAAGATTATAATAGTCCCATGAGTTTGCCTAGTAATTCCGTCTTGGGGAATATGTGGGAATATGTGCGACAAGAGCAGCAGCAATACGATCTTGTCGTAAATTTTGCCTACGATTGGCTGCCCTTTTATCTCACTCCATTTTTACAATGTCCGATCGCCCATTTAGTCAGCATGGCTTCCGTATCAGCAGCAATGGATCAGGTAATTATCCATCTGGCACAGCAGCTACCAAAAAATGTGGCTTTCCATACTCATGCTCAGGCAGCAACTTTTGGTTTGGAACAGAATAGCCCTTGTTTAGGTAATGGGATTGATCTATCTCTGTATGATTTTTGTGCTGATCCTAAACCTCAACTAGCTTGGGTGGGGAGGATTTCTCCAGAAAAAGCTTTGGAGGATGCAGTGGCAGCGGCAGCGATCGCCCAAATGCCCCTAAAAATCTTTGGGATACTTCAAGATCAAAATTATTGGCAGTCTATTCAGCAAAAATATCCCCAAGCAGATATTGAATATTTGGGATTTCTCAGCACCTCAGAACTTCAAAAAGAACTCCGCCAATCCCTCGCTATGTTGATTACGCCCCGCTGGGTTG
>JANMHD010000540.1:0-2301 GCA_031374985.1 Coleofasciculaceae cyanobacterium OTE_70_metabat_329
TGATTAGCTTCATAATAGTCAAGCCATTTATCTTTTAATCCAGATTTTAATTCGTCAAAATCATCTATAAGGCTCATAGTTAATGTTTTGAAGTAGAAAATATTTATTTAAGATAGTGT
The DNA here is from genome assembly GCA_031374985.1 of Coleofasciculaceae cyanobacterium OTE_70_metabat_329. Taxonomy (GTDB): domain Bacteria; phylum Cyanobacteriota; class Cyanobacteriia; order Cyanobacteriales; family JAAUUE01; genus JAAUUE01. Next base: position 120 of record JANMHD010000540.1, read on the forward strand.
TGATTTTAGTAGTAGGTTTTGATCCCCCCTAGCCCCCCTTCAAAAGGGGGGGACAAGAGAATCTATTTATAGCCTCTCTTTAAATAGAAAAATCATATTCAAAGTCCCCCTTTTTAAGGGGGATTTAGGGCGATCGAGGATTACACCATCATGAGGTCTAGCACTTTTTCATCTCTTACTTTGGCTTCTGGTGGGTTGAGGTAGAAATCAGAGAGGAGAGAGAAGAGTTCTCGATCGGGCGAATCGTTAGGAACTACACCTTCAGGCATGGCCAAGATTTGATCGGCGATATTTAGGTAGTAATCACAAACATAATTGAGAGAAGGATCGGTTTCTGCCATCTCAAATAAGGTTTTGCCCTTCACACGAGAAACTCGGATATCTTCAATTAGGGGCAACACTTCCAACACAGGCATAGGTACAGCTTCAATGTATTTATCAATTAGATCCCGCTTAGAAGTACGGTTGCCGATCAAACCAGCCAGACGAAGAGGGTGAGTTCTCGCTTTTTCCCGGACAGAAGCCGCAATCCGGTTAGCCGCAAATAGCGCATCAAAACCATTGTCAGTCACGATCATGCAGTAATCAGAATAATTGAGAGGGGCGGCAAAACCACCACAGACCACATCCCCCAACACATCAAACAAAATGATGTCGTACTCATCAAAAGCATTTAATTCCTTCAGGAGTTTCACCGTTTCCCCCACCACGTAGCCCCCACAACCCGCCCCAGCAGGAGGCCCTCCCGCTTCCACACAATCTACACCGCCGTAGCCCTTGTAGATCACATCCTCAGCCCAGACATTTTCGTAGTGGTAGTCCTTTTCTTGCAGAGTATCAATGATCGTGGGAATCAAAAATCCGGTCAGGGTGAAGGTGCTGTCGTGTTTCGGGTCGCAACCGATCTGGAGGACTTTCTTACCCCGCTTGGCGAGGGCAACGGATATGTTGCAGCTTGTAGTGGATTTACCGATACCGCCCTTTCCATAAACTGAAATTTTCACGATCGTATCTCCTAGCAAAGTTCATTTAATTTTTTATCTCTTGGTTGCATTATTGTCTAACCTCCCCAGAAAGGAAAGAGCCGGAAAAAATAGATAGGGTTAATAAATTATTTAAGAGCTTTCCAAACATTGCTGTAACCCTTTAAAAACCTCTCAAGGTTTACCAGTATTATTTAAGACTATTAAACAAGTTTTATACCATTATTTTATTTAAATAGTTACAATAAACAAAAAATCTAGAGCAGAAATAAATTGAAACTCCAAAAATAGTCAATTTAACCTGTAAACCTATTCTAGATAGGCTTCTAGACAGCGATCGCTTCTCTCTTTCCGCTAGACAGGAGAGGTGTTCTAGGTAAATATCTATGGTTGTCATAGTTTTACCTAGGGGATAAACTACTAGTCCCGTCCCAAAAATAAAGGAAGAAAATAGAATTAAGATTCTCTGTAAATAATCATTAAAATTTGCAGATGTGTTACAAATTAAAAACTTACCTTGAGGTTTCAGGGAAATTATTAACTATTACTCTGTAATCAACTTGATAATCAGTTAGCAAAATTTTTGTAGCTTAAGCAACCTAAGTTGAGGAGCAAAAAATGAAAATTCTAGTCCTAAGTTGGGAATTCCCCCCCCGGATCGTGGGAGGTATTGCCCGCCACGCAGGGGAATTGTACCCAGAATTAGTCAACTTAGGGCATGAAATTCACCTGATTACCGTGGAGTATGGAGAATGCCCCCATTATGAAATAGTCGATGGTATTCATGTCCATCGAGTTGTGGTATCTCCCCATAACGATTTTTTTAATTGGATTGTTAATCTCAACGAAAGTATGGGTCAGCATGGGGGCAAGCTCTTGGCAGAAGAAGGGGATTTTGATCTCATCCATGCCCATGATTGGCTGGTGGGGGATGCAGCGATCGCCCTGAAGCACAATTCCAAAACTCCCCTAGTTGCCACTATCCACGCCACGGAATTTGGGCGCCACAACGGCATCCATACCTCCATCCAGCAATACATCAGTGGCAAGGAACGCACCCTAGCCCACGAAGCATGGCGGGTAATTGTTTGTACTGAATATATGCGGCGGGAAGTTACCCAAGTCCTCACCACTCCCTGGGACAAGATTGATGTAATTTTTAATGGCATCCGGGCAGAAAAGAAAATTCCTGATGTTGA
>JANMHD010000573.1:0-2155 GCA_031374985.1 Coleofasciculaceae cyanobacterium OTE_70_metabat_329
TAACCATTTTGATTTAACCAAGTTTCTAAACCATTAGATTCCGTAGCACTGAGCATGAGAATATCGTATTCCCCTACAGAAAATTGAGCTTCGATCGTCACTCCATCGGCATTTTCTGGGCGAGACCTTTCTTGAGCTACCCCGCCTCTAGCCGTACTAAGAGAAGAAGGGGCAGCAGGATAAACCTGTTGACAAGGATCGCTATCAAAATATTCTACTAACCTCGGCGCACTGAAAGCATCTAAACGCTGGATAATTTTGGCATCTCCCAGACGGACTTGATCCTGTTGCAGAACTGTGGGGACAGGGACAACCATCGCAAAATCCTTTACATCTCCCTGAAAATCATTAGCCATAGTTAAGATAGTCCGGCTACCTTCTCTAGCAATAATTACTTGGGAAGCTTTGTTATAAAGACTACTATCAGCTTTAGATACATAGAAACCACAAAAGGCGATCGCTTTAGGAACAAAACAAATGAGGGCAAGGAAGCTAATAAATAAAACAGTTAACATTCGCCGGAGTTGCATATTTACCTCTAGGGATAGCTTTGTTGAATAGATTGAGCAGGCAAGGTTTTCCACCAAGAGAACTGGGGGGAAGACCAAAGCCAATCGAGAATAATAGTTAGGGGAGAAAGGGCGAATAATGACCAGAAAACTGCGGGAGTTACAAAGAAATAATTACGCAGAATAAAAGTTAAAAGAGCGATCGCAACTCCCCAAATTAATCGACTAACTTGAGCATTAGGGGTTGATCGAGGATCCGTAATCATGAACAAGGTAAATAATAAAAGAGAACCACTCATCAAGCGATGAAAATACACATCCCAAGTCCAGCCTAGATAAATATTTCGCACTGCCTCAAAAAAAGCATAGCTGCCCAAGAAAGTCATAGCGGTATCTAGGCGCCCCACCTTGCTGAGAACCATTCCCCCACAACCTAGAAATAACAGAGCATACCACCAACTTTCTCCCCACTGCCCAGGGGAAACCCAGGCATCTGGGGTCAACGCTAGGGCAGAAATAATGCCAAAGTTGGCAGGATTGAAAAAGTGCTTTTGATTTACTTGCAAAATAAATTTACTAAGGATGGCTAAGGAAGCCGCTAACAGTATGGTGGTATAGTGATCTGCCCTAAGTAATAAACAGAGGCTCAAGGCAGTGATGGCAGAACTTTTTAGGGTTTGCCATTGCCAAATTCCGGTAGAAATTTTGGTGGCTAATATCTGGACAACAAGACAAGTGACGATCGCTACTGCGATAATGTCTAGTCGTAGCGTCCAATCTCTAGTTGCCAGTCCCAAGACTAAAAAAGTAGAGAGAAAAATAATTTGATAGTCACGGGCATCTTTTAATAACATGACTGCCTTAGGAAATTAATAAAAGGAAATAAACTTTCCCAATGTAGATAAAAACTCCCTACTAATAGTTCCTATGTAACGAAATTGTGATAACTCAATCAAGAAGTTGAGAGGAGGAGCGATCGCAGTTATTCCTGATAGTTAAATTTCTGGTAAAGAGCCAAAATGAGTCCGGTAGCGTTCTAGTTCTTGTTGAGCTTGTTGAGCCTCCAGTTGAGCTTGTTGAGTTTCTAGTTGAGCTTGTTCTTCTGGGGTAAGGTACCGCTGTCCTCGATCGTCAAACCAGTACAAAACTTCCCTTTCTAGCCGACCATTTTTGTATCTGCCCCTGCCAATACCCAGACCAATTTCTGGCATCCAATAGGGTTCACCAATTTGCTGTTGATAAATTCCTTTTTCTAGGCGATACACTTCAAAGGGTTGATGACCATCTCGTCGCCAAAATAGAGGATTATAAATGACATAGTAGAGGACTTCTAATTTGGCATACAACAGCATTTTATCTTCGTATTCATCGCCGTAGCTGTGGGAAACAACTTCTAAAACTAGAGTCGGCACAACCCAGTCTTCTTCCCAGATAACATAGCTGCGACGAAATGTATCGCCTTTAATTCTGGGAATACCTAAACTTAAAAAACCATCAGGAACTACGGGAACCTTGGGGCTGACTCCGGTGGTGTGATAGACGGCCATATCCGCTGCAAAATACCAATCAGTACGATCGCTCCAGAGAGAAAGCAACGCAAACAACAATAAATTGGGTAAAAAATTCTGGTCTTCGTTATCCACAGG
>JANMHD010000578.1:0-3068 GCA_031374985.1 Coleofasciculaceae cyanobacterium OTE_70_metabat_329
AGATAGGAAATATTAAATATTTAGTACTCAGCAGAATCTTAATTACTAACAATGCTGGTACTAGGTTAATAGATTAATCAACATCCCGATCGCCCCTCCCCCTAAAACTAACCAAGCAGAATTAACTTGGAAGCGAAATACAGCGATCGTACTGCCAATTGCGATAAATATTGTTTGCCAATCCACTACAGCAGACCGGGCTAGGGTGTAGAGAACTCCCGCCATTAAGCCCAAAGAAACTACATTTACCCCATCTAGAAATCCACTCGCCCACTTGGATTGCCGCAACTTGGGAACCCAAGGGTTGACTAAGAGAATCAAAATAAAAGCAGGAAGAAATATGCCCGCAGTTCCGGCGATCGCTCCCTCATTCCCGGCTAAGAGATAACCAATAAAGGTGGCAGTGGTAAATAAAGGCCCGGGGGTAATCTGCCCGATCGCTACGGCATCCAAGAGTTGTTGGGAAGTCAACCAATGGTTTTGCTCAACCAGATCCCGTTGCAAAAAAGCTAGTAATACATAACCTCCACCGTAGAGGACACTGCCAATTTTTAGGAAGATCAAAAAAACGCTAGGCCAGCTAACAGTTGTAGATGGAGTTGTTAGATTAACACCATTAGGAGAATTTCCTGCTTGGGCCAGAATCCCCGAAAAAGGTAATAAAAATAAACTACTGGTTGATTCTTTAGTTTGCAAGTTCTGCACCAGCATCACAGCAATTCCTAAGAAAACTAGCATAAGAATTTCATTTAGCCCGGCTAGATATCCAGCGATCGCTAAGATTCCAGCAATAATTGTTGGTGTATTTTTTGCAGCTTTTTTACCCAACTTCACTACAGCTTGCAGAATAATGGCAATAATTACTGGTTTGATCCCGTAGAGCAACCAACTCATCTGAGGCAGGGTTTGATACTGCACATAAATAGCTGCGATCGCCCACACAATCAGCATGGCTGGCAAAATAAAACAGCTCCCAGCAATAACTAAACCACGCCATCCAGCCCGTTCATAGCCGATATAAATTGCCAGTTCTGTAGAGCCGGGCCCGGGAATTAAATTAGTCACCCCTAGGAGATCAAGGAATTTTTCTTGGCTTAACCAGTGGCGATGAGTGACAATTTCTTGATCCATCATGGCAATATGGGCCGCCGGCCCCCCAAAAGCGATCGTCCCTAGCCGGAGAAAGACTAGAGCTAATTCTTGCAACCGTTCCCGTTGTTGTTGGGGATTGAGGAGATTGTAGGAAATTACCGCTTCTTCCTGAACTCCCTCAGTTTCCTGCACCACAGTCTCTGCTCCTGATATTTTTAATACTTAAATTAACTCAAGGAAATTCTACCTGTTATAAAGTTGCCCTTATGTTAACATGGGTTTAAGAATTAACTACAGTAAATCGACTGAGATTAAGGGGTATATGTATGAGCGAGATCAAAAAATTAAGTGATGAATTTTCTGCCGGTGGTCAGCCAACTGCTGAAGACTTGAAACATCTGGTAGAGCAGGGCTATAAATCTGTGGTTAACTTGCGATCGCCCACAGAAACGGGAGTCTTGGCCGATGAACAACAGCAGGTAGAAGCCTTGGGACTGCAATATGTAAATATCCCCCTCCAGCCTACAGTAGCCGATCGGGAATTAAGAACAGAAGTGGTGACAAGGCTTGAAGAATTGCCAACTCCTGTATATTTCCATTGTGGTGCTGGGGGACGGGCTAACTCCTTGGCCCTAATTACCCTCGCTACCCAAGCAAACCTTAACCGAGAGCAGGTGTTAGCTAAGGCCCAAGAACTAGGGATTAATCCAGACCAGCCGCATATTCAGCAATTTTTAGCCGATTTGCCTTAAAGTTATAATTTTCCTAAAATATACTATGGCAACAGATCAAGAACTCCAAGACCAACAGCATCCCCAAGAAAACCGCGATCGTCTGACAGTGGAGCAACTCCTGAAGGGAGAACCGAAAGACTTACACTTTGCCGAACTAGCCCGGCTGCGGATTCGCTATCAAGGATTTCCCGGTGCTAGAGATATTCAGCGCGACCTCGATCGCATCCTAGAGCAATGGCAGATAAGCGAGGCAGAATTATTTGCCAAGACCAGAGAAATTCATGAAAAGGGGCTGATCTATAGAAAACGAGGAGCAGGCGATCAAGATGATTGGAGTTGAGCTAAACTCATTAAGATTACAACAAGATTACAACAACGCAATATCCTAGAATTATGACTCCGATCACTACTGCAAGCCTGTTAGAAAGCCTAAATTGGCGCTATGCCACCAAAAAATTTGATGCTAATAAAATCATAGCTCCAGAAGTTTGGGCAGCCCTAGAAGATGCTCTAGTTCTCACGCCTTCTTCTTATGGATTACAACCTTGGAAATTCTTAATTATTACTAACCCAGAAATTAAGGAACAACTCAAGCCCTTATCTTGGAATCAAGCCCAAGTTACTGATTGTTCCCACTATGTTGTTTTTACTATCAAGAAAAATCTCTCGGCGGCGGATGTCAATCGCTTTGTAGAACAAACTGCTACTGTCCGGGGTATCCCGGCTGAATCTATCAAAGGCTATCGAGATATAATGGTCAGCGATGTAGTTAATGGACCCCGCAGTTTGACTGTTAATGAATGGGCAACTAGACAGGCTTATATTGCCTTGGGGAATTTCATGACTAGTGCTGCTCTATTAGGAGTCGATGCTTGCCCTATGGAAGGGATTGATCCAGCTAAGTACGATCGCCTCCTTGGATTACCAGAAAAAGGTTTTGCTACAGTGGTGGCTTGTGCTGCTGGCTATCGGGCAGAAGATGACAAGTATGCAACCTTGGCTAAGGTTAGATTTCCCAACTCCGAAGTAGTAGAGCATATTTAATCTCTTAACCATCCTATATTTTGAATCCTACCCCCTAGCCCTCTAAGAGAAAGCAAAGCCTACAAAAGGCGGGGAACAAGCAATTGTCAAAGTCCCCCTCTTGAGGGGGATTTAGGGGGTTCAAACTCGAATCAAACTAATTTCTTCACACAACCACCTACCATGACTGTTTCTGCTGCTAAACGTCGTGCTAGTCAT
>JANMHD010000600.1:0-13597 GCA_031374985.1 Coleofasciculaceae cyanobacterium OTE_70_metabat_329
TTTTCTTTCATTAGCTCTAATGCAGTCGGAATATAAATTGAATCGGTTTCGCCTTCTGTAAGAACCAAAAGCTCAGGATTTTTTTTAATAGTATATGTTGCTTCTTTTAGAAGTAATGCCTTAGAACCTTTTGCAACAGCAATTTTTACTTCATCTTTAATTTTGTTAATCTGTTTATGATAGTTATAAAGCATCTGCTTACCATATATACTCATTAGATAACTACAATAATCTTCCCAGATTTGAACTGACCAATAACCCAAATCCTCTCGAAGATGTTGATAAGTAGGGCTATGATTGCCATAGCGAACCATGAGAAAATCATCTGGATAAATAACTTCTGTATGAGCAGGAATATTATGCTTTGCCATTGACTCTAATAATCTAATACCTTCTTTCTTCAGCATTCTCAAATGTTGTATCATGTAAGATAAATTAACTGGATTTGATGAATCTGTAAAAACAAGAATACAAAAGCCTAGATATAGAGGATTACTGTGACCTCCTTCAAAATAACCTTTCTCAAAAGCATTAATAATACCTTGGGCTTGATTTTCTTCTAAAACATTATCAATCCACCAACTAGGAATATCTTTATCATCAAATCCATAACCTTTCATTATCCAAAAACTACCGACAATATTTTGAGGGTACTCTTCAAGTAATGATATTGCTCTTCGACAATCAGACACACCGATATCAGGTAAATATACTGTCATATTCTCAATCCTTCTTAAATATAAAAAAGTAAATATTCAAAATAACTATTTAGTATCAATGCTGTAATTATATGGGGACTTCTACTTGCCTGGTTTCTACCGTCAATGGCAAGCCCAGATCGGCTCTAACTTGCAAGCAGGCAGAAATTGCATCTTGAATATTTTCTAGAGCTTCTTCCTTTGTTGCACCCTGACTAACACAACCCAGAATACGTGAACATTCTACAATCCAAACCCCATCTTCATCTCGATCGATAGTCACATTGAATTTCCTATCAAGCCATGTAATTAAAGAATAGATTATAGAGAAATATTGTAGCTTCTGATCGCAATTGCTACCCCTCAAAGGAAACTAGGAGTTTGCGAAGTAAGAAGATTAATTCCTCTCTTTCTGAAGTTTCTAAAGCACTCAAAATCCGGTGTTCATTGGCAATATGGGCTGTCACTGCCTCTTCAATGAGATTAAACCCCTTCTCTGTAAGAGTAATGATCGTTCCCCGGCGATCGCTAGGATCCGGGAGGCGATCAATCAATTCTGCCTTTTCGAGGCGATCGAGGCGATGGGTCATGGTTCCCGAAGTAACCATCAGGGCATTAAACAACTCCGTCGGGGAAAGCTGGTATGGCTGACCAGAACGGCGCAGAGTTGCCAAAACATCAAACTCCCCCAGCGTTAAGCCAAATTCAGCAAATTTTTCTTGGATCGATCGCTCTAAATGCTTGGCCAACCTCGTAATCCGCCCCACAATTCCCATCGGGGAAACATCTAAATCAGGACGCTCTCGTTGCCACTGCCCCAAAATCCGATCTACCGGATCAAACTCCATATTGCTCCCACTCATCTAAGATTTTTGCCTATTGATATCTTGACACTAAATTAAATACCCTACTACAATCTTGATATTAAGTATCTTGACTTCAAGATAAAATAAATTAAGAGGTATTCTGTGGATAGTAGATCGATTTATCTTTTAGCAGCCCTAATTGCTGGCGCAGTCCTGCCAATTCAAGTTGCCATCAACTCCCTACTCCGCCGCTACGTGGGCGAACCGATGCAGGTGACATTTATTTCCTATCTCGCTGGAACCCTTGCCTCCTTGGCTATCTGCCTTTTTGCTCGGTATCCCCTACCGATCGCAACTTCCCTCGCCCAGTCCTCTTGGTGGATGTGGATTGGTGGTTGTCTAGGAACTTTCTATGTCTGGTCAACTATTTTTGCTACCCCCAAGATTGGTGCTGCCCTTGCCCTTGCCCTGACCATTGCGGGGCAGATGATCGCTGCTCTCTTTCTCGATCACTATGGAGCGATCGGACTGACTAAACAAATTGCCAGCCCTACCCGCATCGCTGGAGTGGTTTTAGTAGTTTTAGGTGTTTCCCTAGTTGCCTACGTCAAAAAATAATTGCCGACCGACTCATTCTTTAGGGCTAATCATTTTATTTAGACTTTTTACTAGGAACTCCACTTCCTGCGGATCAAGATGACAGGCAAAATATTTTTCAATGCCTTGGCCATAAACCAGCCACATTCGATCGAGCATCTTGAATCCTGCCTCGGTCAACACAGCAAAAGCCCCCCGGCGATCACTAGGACATTGTTCTCGCTGAATTAATCCCGCCAACTCTAAGCGATCGACCAAGCGAGTGAGATTACTCCGACTAATTAGCACCGCTTCGGCAAGTTCATGGAGCCGGAGTTTATGCTCCGCCACTTCTGATAAGGCAAACATCACATCATACCAACCGAGGGGCGGCAGTTCAGCTTGGGCTAAATCCGCCTCAATCTTCTCGATCATTATTACATGGGCAGTGAGAAACCTCCGCCACGCAAGATTATGGGCTTTACTAAGTTCAATACTCATACATTTAGTTAAAAATAATATTATCGCGATTGCAACGAAATATAAAGTTCCAGATGAGATAGTCGCAACTGCAATTACTTTATGATATACCTAAATTAAGTTGTAATTGCAATTAGTTGAGGCATACCATGAGCATTGAAGTAAAAAAAACCTTTGCAGATAGCAAAACCTTAGACTTCACCGTAAAAACTCCCAAACTAGAATTAATAAGTCATCATCTTTGTCCCTACGTGCAAAGAGCCGTAATTACCTTACTAGAAAAAGACATTCCCCATAAACGCACCTACATCGACCTAGCCAATAAGCCGGAATGGTTTCGCCACATATCACCCCTAGGAAAGGTTCCTCTATTAAAAGTCGATGAAGAGGTTCTATTTGAATCAGCGGTTATTTGTGAGTATTTAAATGAAATTACCCCCGGCTCTCTGCACCCCGATGATCCCTTACAAAAGGCAAAACATCGGAGTTGGATTGAATTTGGTTCTAGCATCCTCAATATTATTGCGGGATTTTATAATGCTCCAGACCAAGAGGGTTTTAAGCAGAAGCAGGGGGAATTAGCGAGTAAATTCCTCTGGCTTGAGCAATATCTGGGCAAGGATGGCTACTTTGCGGGGGAAAAGTTTTTGCTGGTTGATGGAGTTTATGGAACCATATTTCGTTACTTTGATGTATTTGATGCGATCGATGATTTTGGTATTTTTGCCGATACTCCAAAAGTTAAAAATTGGCGGCAACTCCTACAAAATCGCCCTTCCATCCAACAGGCAGTTACGGAGGATTATCACCAGCGTCTCCTGTTGTTTCTCAAACAACGTCATGCTTATCTCTCCACCCTTATCTAGACCTACAACAAATATTTTCAAATTGCCCACACGATATATCGTGATGTGTTACGTTATATCTATAAAGCAAAAAACAACCTAGGAGATGACCTATGTTTAGACGATTTTCTTTACCTATGCCCGTTTTGGTAGGACTTGGATTAGAAGAAGCTTTAGGTAGCCACTGCTTCCGTCACGGCAGACATCATGGAAGAGGTGCTGGTGGAAAAGATTTCTTAGGAGATATGTTCGATCGCGGTTGGGGTGATGAACAACGCACCCGCCGAGGAGATATTAAATTCCTGCTTTTGGAACTCCTCACAGAGCAACCCCGCCACGGCTATGACTTAATCAAACAAATAGAAAACCGCTACGGGGGCTTCCGTCGCCTCAGCCCCGGTTCTGTCTATCCCACCCTACAAATGCTAGAAGAGGGAGGCTATGTCACTAGTGAAGCTAGAGACGGGAAAAAAGTCTATACCATTACGGAGGAAGGGCAGCAGCTACTTAGCGATCGCATCCAAGATAGCCCCGCCGATTCCCCTTGGGATCCTTTTAGAAACGTCACTTCCGGTAAACCCCAAGAGCTAGTCACCCTCCGCAAAGCTGCCATGGAACTAGCCGGAGCAGTAATGCAAATTGCTAAGAGTGGTGATGCCGAGCAAATCAGCAGAGCAAAAGAACTACTTGAGCAGGCGAAACGGGGCATTTATACAATTCTCTCGGAGAGGTAAGTTGAGAAATAGAAATAAGCTCTGATATCATAATGTTAAATGGATTGTGGGTACTAACTTTTTGATATTGGTACTTACAATCCATTAATTATTATTATATTCTCAGAAAAATTCTAAAAAATGCGTCGAAAAATATCATTATTTATCATTCTTTTATTTTTATCTTGTCTACTAGTACAGTTCAAACTACCCAACCTAAAAATATCTTTTGCCTCCTCTATTTTTGTACAGAAAAACTATCCAGTACAATCTATTAATTCACTATCAAAAAATTCTATTGATGATCTACGCCAAGATTTCAATAATACCTTTAGTTCAGATTGGGAGATAGTTAAGGACAAGGTTACTACAAAAGTAGAAAAGACTTATTGGTTGGTCACTCTCCAGCCCAAAACTACTGGCAAGTTTACTATTAGATATAAATTCCTAAATCAGAATGGAAGTTATAGTGATAATGAGTATCCTATTAGTGTAGGCGATCGCAACTGTCAAAGATTATTAGTTAATCATTCATTTTTTTATCCTAGTATTTGCTTGGGAGACAAGATTATTATTCCTATTCGCCTAGAATCTTTCTTGGTCAATTATAGCTTTAGCAATGCTAGTAAATATAAGGGTGATGCTATTACTAACTATACTCCTCAAGGTGTTATTTCATTAGTCGGCTCTAGCCTATCAAATACTTTAAATTACTTATTCTATCTAGGTAAAGGACTCGATGAAACGAATCAAAAATTGATCAAATTCTATGCAATATTTAGCAGTAAAAACACTGGCAAATTCAATCTAAAAACTACCGTCAATTTATCAAAAAATCTCCAGCCCTATGCCCTAGATGTTGGGGAAGCGATCGTCACCCCAATGGAAGTTTTACCTACCGGAATCCCCCTAGTCCTGCTGCCAGAGGGAGAATATTCTTGTCAATCGGCTCAGATATCCCTAGATAGTCCGTGTGATCCCACTAGTTATCATAGTTTTGCCTATCCTCAGCAAAAGCTCCGGTCACGAGTGGGCGATCGCTTAAATGTAGAGTATGCCTTACTCCGTATCCCGGCATCACCAATAGCTCTAGACCCCCAAGAATTATCAACCCAATTACAATTAGTTGAACCAGTAATTGAGGAGTTATCCTTTAAGACGGAGAGTCAAGAAGATGATTTTTTTGATGATTGGTTAGAGTGACCATTAGCACCTATGCTATTGACTAAATTAGCGGGGATCATGTATTGTCAATACTTGTAGAAAAAATTATTTCATCCCATGCAAGATAAATTTGGCGATGATAATTACCTAAGTTTTTAGATATATTGGTTTGAGAAAGGCGATAGTCCCCCCTTTTAAACCCGAATTTAACAAGCGTAGATATAAATTAATTGACAAGTTAGTTGACAAATTAATTATGCCCAATCGTCATTTACCCGCCAAGTACACTATTTTCTTGACTCGTACTGGCAAACAACCCCTCGTGTTGCACATGAGTCCCCGCCTCTTATTGATGAGGGTCATTTATGGCTTAGGTTTTTTGTCTCTTCCTTTTGCCTGGGCTGGCAGTACTTGGTGGGCGGAACAACAGAGGAACAGTCAGTATTTAGAGGAAAAAGTAGCTCTGCAACAGCGTCAAGAACAGTTACAAGGAGAGCAAGAGCAATTACAGCAGGAGATCGATCGCTTGCGAGAACGAGCCGGACTACCCAAAACTGAAACTACTCCTCTATCAATCCCAAACCCCAACAATCCCGGATTACCTAAAGCTATTTCTAAAGAGCAAGATAATAGTGTTAGAGGGCGGGGCGGGGCTAGTAATTCTGACCAGTTAATCCACAGAAACCAAAGCCGTTTGAATTCTCTTTGGAGCCAAATTCGAGATTTAAATCCCAGCCTAGAGGCAACTCTGAATCGAGAAGAGGTAACTCCTTTGGGGCTACCGATGCAAGGGGAGAATTTAGAAATTACTTCCCTGTTTGGGAATCGCCCTAATCCTTTTGGCTTTGGCAGTGAAGTACATAATGGGATGGATTTTGTGGATGCCTACGGTAGTCCAGTTTATGCCACTGCACCGGGAGTCGTAACTTCGGCAGGCTTTGATGGTGGCTACGGTTTGATGGTGACAATTAGCCACAGTTATGGCTATAGTACCCTCTATGCTCATCTTTCTGGATTAGCCATTAAACAGGATGCACGGGTAAAGCGTGGGCAGTTAATTGGCTATTTAGGAAATAGTGGACGATCGACCGGACCGCATCTCCACTACAGCATCTATGAGGGGGAAAAAGCAATTAATCCCCAGCCCTATCTCAAGTTAACAACCGCAGAATTTCAGAAATTAAGTAATCCCCCGGAACCCTGAGGAACCCTATATGTTTTTTAATCGCTCCAAGCCCACGAATACTAACACAATGAACTATTTAGCCAATGGCACAGAAGTCCACGGCGACCTTAAAAGTGAAGGTAGTCTCCGGGTTGATGGTGTAATTTATGGCAATGTTGATGTGAAAGGGGACTTAGAAATAGCAACTAGTGGCAAAATTGAAGGGGCAGAAATCCATGCTAATAATATTGTTAGTCAAGGCCTAATTAAGGCAAGGATTCAAGCTACGGGCAAGGTGACCATTACTTCTACAGCAAGGGTAGAGGGGGATGTAGTTGCTAGTGCGATCGATATTGCTGCCGGAGCAGGTTTTGTCGGCCATTTAATTACCAAAGATAATAAAGTGCTTCCGGGTACGAGTGATAAACCTCAACTTCCCAGTAAAATAGAGCCATCCCTAGAAACTCCCCCTAAAAACTTTAAAAGCTGGGGAGAATAAATCTACATAAATTCCTAGAAAATCATGAGCAGTACCCCCCCTATCCTTGCTTTTGCTGGTAGCACCCGCCAAGATTCCTACAATAAAAAACTAGTCCAAATTGCTGGTCAAGGTGCTAGTAATGCAGGGGCTGATGTTACTTATTTAGACCTACGAGATTTACCCTTACCCCTGTTTGATGAAGACCTAGAGGCACGGGAAGGTATACCTACAAATGCCAAGAAACTAAAGGAATTAATGATCGCCCATCAGGGGTTTTTGATTGCTTCCCCGGAATACAATAGCTCCGTGAGTGCGGTGTTAAAAAATGCCATCGATTGGGCTTCCCGTCCCCAACCAGGGGAGGCTCCCTTGGCTTGCTTTAAGGGGAAAGTAGCAGTGGTGATGAGTGCTTCTCCGGGGGCTTTGGGAGGTTTGCGGGGCTTGGCACATATTCGATCGATCCTCGGAAATTTGAGTATGATTGTTTTGCCAGAGCAGAGAGCGATCGGGAATGCTCATGCTGCTTTTACCCCAGAAGGCAATCTGCAAGATGCAGCCCAACAGACTGCGGTGGAGCAATTAGGAGCTAGATTAGCGGAAGTAGTAGGTAAGTTGTCTAGTTAGGTTTGATATTTACAGCAAATTTAATTCTGTTAAGCCAAGTTATTGATCTTCAAGTCCCCCTTTTGTTGGCTTTGCCTTTCCGTTAGGGTAGGGGGCTTGAAGCCCTAAAGCCCTCCGGGCATACCAGAAACGGGCATACAAGAAAAGAGAGATCGTCCTTATGGCGTATCTGAATGCAAATTGCTGTAACATGAATTCGGGTTAAACCAGTAGGCTAATTTTCATAATAAAAATTGCCAAAATATCCCCTACTCTCCAGCTAATCGCAAAATCTGGGTACAGATAGCTAGACTCTCTTCGTAGAGCATTTCTCTTCCCCAGCGCTGGAGTTGCTGACTAAGAAGAAATTCGGTTTTTTGATCAAATAGAGGAGTAACTTGGTAGGTTTTGGCTGATTGAGCTACTCCACCAGATTCCATCCGCATACAACCACTTTCAGAACAGAGTACTGTCCCACAATCTGCCTTGATATTGGTGGAAGTTAGGCGGATAGCAATCAAATCTCCTACTATTTCTCCCACATCTGCCAAGGGAATAGCAGCTAATTCTGCTTCTATAGGACGTTGATCGGCTCCAACAAAATGGATTTTCATTAAGTTGTAGTCTCCTCCTTCTTTTTGCAATCCCACAGGCCGCCATTGTAATCTACTGGCTAACCACCCAAGGAGTAGGAAGGCTTGGGAAGGATTACCTGTTTCATAATCGATCGTAATCCTGTCAATTTCCTTAATGGCTGCCCGACGTTCTGGGGGATCAAAGGCCGAAGCAGTGAGTTCTTGCCAAGCGGCTAATCTACGCCAATTTAGATCGGCGATCGCAATTCCTTTTTCTACTAAACTACCCATCTGGAGCAGGTCTAGCTCTGGTTCTGGGAAAGCACTAGAATCAATAATTACGGTACTGCTGATCCCGGCTAGGCGACGAAACAGAGGATTATTCTCATTGGGGGTTGCCTTCCACCAGAGGAACTTGGGCAGTTCACCAATGAGTAATTCTTCAACTACACCTCCAATCCGTTCTAGGGCGGCAGGAGTCCCCCGGAGAGTAATATATTCACAACAAACTAGGGTATTTTGGTTGCGTTTTTGGATGGGACAGTAGGCAGAAACCTGGGCTTCTACCCCCGTATCTGCTCCAGAAATAGGGCAGAGGGCAATAATTCGGCAGGGGTTGGCAGCAGCGATCGCATCCGCCATGCCGTAGCCCTCGTCACTACCACTAAAATCCGTTGCCATAGGTCGAGTTGGATTTTTGCCACTACGAAGTTCTAGATATTCTTCCCGGAGTTTCGCCTTAGTTGCTTCATCTGCCTTGCCAGTGCGGGGCAATCCGTAGGTTTTTTGGGCAGCTTTTAGGGCAGACACCATCCGGGGTCCCAAGATGCCATCGATCGGTCCAGTATAGAAACCCAAAATTGACAATAAATGCTGAGTTTCTTCTGGTTCATAGACTACAAAGGAAAAAGTAGTGGCCCTCATAGCTGCTGGGCTATCACCCGTATCACCGCCGTAACCCTGCCAGATTTTCAGTAATTCGGCCTCAATATCATTTAAAGAAACATCTTTCGGATTTTGTAAAGAGAAAATTGGGGGAGCTTGAATGGTACTCATAGTTTTTAGGGGGGTTAGTAAGTAAGGGAAGAAGGAGGTTTAGGGAGATACGGGGAGGGGGGACGGAGGTACAGGGAGATAAAGAAGGTAAGGGGAGGTACAGGGAGGTAAAGAATCGGGGGAATGGATAATTATCAAATTTGGATGCGATGTTGGGTACGATCGGGCAAATTAGTTAGATTCCTACCAAAAAGAAATTTATTTACTTAAACTTCTTTACTTCCTTTACCTCCTTTACCTCCTTTACCTTCCTACAATCTTCTCCACCGTCGTCCATCTTGTTGCATTAAGTGTTCTGATGCTGCTAAATCCCAAGTTCCAGCTTCGTACTGGGGCATTTCTAGGGGATCAGAGGGGGATTCCCACGTAGCCAGGGCTGGAGTCACCACCCGCCATGCTTCTTCTACTTCGTCACCTCTAGTAAAGAGGGTTTGGTCGCCTAACATACAGTCTAGTAAAAGTCTATTGTAGGCATCAGAGGCAGTTGCCCCAAAGGAAGAACCGTAGCTAAAATCCATTTCTACAGAGCGCGATCGCAACTCTGAACCCAACATTTTCGCCTCAAATTTTAGAGCAATCCCTTCGTTAGGCTGAATTCTAATAGTCAAGACGTTAGGATTAGCCTGTTGTGCCGCTGATTGGAAGATCAAAAATGGTACTTCCCGGAACTGGATGGCAATTTCACTAACTTTCTTGGGCAGCCGCTTGCCGGTACGGAGATAAAAAGGCACGCCCTGCCACCGCCAGTTTTCCACTTCTAATTTCATCGCTACATAGCTTGGGGTCATGGATTCAGGATTTACTCCCGGCTCTTGGCGATAACCCGGCACTGGTTTGCCTCGCATCCAGCCAGCTTTGTACTGCCCCCGCACCGCAGAATTTTCTAAGTTACTTAAATCTGCTAAATGGGTAGATTGGACTACTTTTACTTTTTCAGTCCGAATACTATCAGCATTGAGGGAATTGGGTGGCTCCATGGCTGTCAAGCAGAACAATTGCATCAAATGGTTTTGCACCATATCCCGCAAAGCCCCTGAGCTTTCGTAATATCCTGCCCGATCTTCCACTCCTACGGTTTCTGCTACGGTAATCTGCACATGATCCACAAATTGCCGATTCCAGAGGGGTTCAAAAATAGCGTTGGCAAACCGGAACACTAATAAATTCTGGACAGTTTCCTTGCCTAAATAGTGGTCAATCCGATACACCTGCTCTTCCCGACAAGTTTGCTGGACTACCCGATTCAAAACTTGAGAAGAACTTAAATCTCGACCAAAGGGCTTCTCGATCACTAGGCGGGTTTTCATGGTATCTGCCAGCATTCCGGCAGACCCTAGCTGCTTGATTGCCTCTGGAAAAAAGTTGGGGGAAACTGCTAAGTAAAAAACCCGATTGCCCCTAGTTCCCCGCAGTGTATCTAGTTCACTTAATAGGGTGTTAAGTTTTTCATAGCTTTCTGGTTTGTCCATATCCCCAGAACAGTAGAATAAACCCTTGGCAAAGTCCTGCCAGACTTCTTCGGAGCCAATGCCATCACTAAATTGTTCAATCCCTTCCTTCATTTGCGCCCGGAAGTAGTCATGGCTCCAATCCCGGCGGGCAACACCGACGATCGTCATTTCTGGGGGCAAGCGTCGTTCTTGCTTGAGTTGATAGATAGCCGGGACTAATTTTCTCTGGGTTAGATCTCCTGAAGCTCCAAAGATCACCATAATCAGGGGTTCAGGCGTTCTTTCTTGTTGTAAACCAATACGGAAAGGATTTTCTAGAAGTGCAACCATAGGTTAGTTAGTTTAGGTTTTTGATGATTATGAAGATTGTCAGGAGGTAAGGGAAGATGAAAAATTGATTAGTAATAAAGTTAGTGGAAGAGTGGAGACATAAATTCACTAGGTAGGTTAGCAAGGATTTGGGAGTTGCGATCGATCCCCTTGATACAAAATTGACGCAAAAATATTGATCCCCAAGGAATTTAAGATTAAAAACAGATTTGCTAAACTATTTCCTTTTCTTTTTACCTTTACCTTTTTTCTTAAACTCCTTTACCTTTTCTACCTCCTTTACCTTTTCTACCTCCTTTACCTCCTTTACCTCCTCTACTTCCTCTAACTTCCTTCCCTTTACCTCTTTCCCCATAAAAGATTCTACTAATTCCACATCTTCCACACTACCAATTACTAGAGGGGTGCGTTGATGGATGGCAGTTGGTACAATATCTAGTATAGGCTCTAATCCAGTACTGGCTTTACCTCCAGCTTGAATAGTGAGATAGGCAAGGGGAGCAGTTTCGTAGAGGAGGCGAAGTTTTCCTTGGGGATTTTTGGTGGTTCCGGGATAGAGAAACACCCCACCTTGGAAAAGAATCCGGTGAAAATCTCCTACTAATGCCCCACTGTAGCGGGCGGTATAGCCATCACTTCTATGCACATATCTGATATATTCCCGGAGAGATTCATCCCACTGCCAGTAGTTGCCTTCGTTGACGCTATAAATAGAGCCATGTTTGGGAATTTGCAGGTTTTCGTGGGAGAGGATAAATTCTCCTAGGCTGGGATCAAGGATGAAAGAATGGACTCCTGTACCGATCGAATAGACTAAGACCGTACTGGCTCCGTAGAGGACATAACCTGCTGCAATTTGCTGGTGGCCATTTTGAAATAGATCCTTGGCTTCTCCGTCTAGGTCTTCGCCTTGCTGCTGACGGATTGCAAAAATAGAACCCACACTCAGGTTAATATCTACATTAGAAGACCCATCAATGGGGTCATAAAGCAGAGTATAGCGGCCGATCGGGCAATTTTCAGGGATGTAGTAGGGCTTTTCCATTTCCTCCGAAGCCAAGCGACACACCAATCCACTCTGCTTAAATACAGAAATAAATACATCATTGGCAAAGATATCCATTTTCTTAACGGATTCGCCCTGAACATTGGTTTCTCCCGTGAATCCCAGCGCTCCTTCCATCAGTCCAGCTTGGCTTAAGCGCCGGGCAATTAATTTGGCGGCCAGAGCAATCCGATTCATGATGGCACTTAGATCTTGAGCATCAGCACCAAAACTATGAAGTTGCTGGAGGACATGACGGGAGAGGGTTGTACAATCTCGATCGAGGGAGCGTTCCTTAACTAAATCATGCTCTGAAACAACCATAAAATTCCAGTTCCTCTGTTGGTAGGAGTAGCAATTGTTACACCTTTTGGATATTTTAAGTTGTAGCACCAATTCTCAACCAGACTAGGAAACTTTAAGATCAACTTTAGATCAACCTTGGATCAATCCTAAAGTTATGACGATCGCCACAATAATTCTTTTACTCGGCAAACATCTCAGCCAAGGTGTCAAGAACCACTCTTTGCTCCTCTTGACTAATTTGACCGAGCTTTTTGATCAGCCGAATTTTATCTATGGTGCGGATTTGATCCAAAACAATTTGCCCATCTTTACCCTGAAAATGACAGATAACACGAGTAGGATATACCTTTCCTTTTGTAGTCATAGGGGCAACTATAACTGTCGTGATATAACGATTCATCTCATCTGGGGAAACGACTACACAGGGTCTTGTCTTCTGAATTTCATTGCCAACAGTGGGGTCAAGATTAACCAGAAAAACATCGAAACGCTTAACTACCACTCCCATTCAACCTGATCCCAATTAGTTGTATTGACTTCATCTAAAAGCACATCATCCTGCTCCTTCGCCATTGTTGCAAAGGCTTCGTCCCATCCAGTTCGTAAGCGCGGTGCTGTGCGAATAGTTAGATGATCGCCCTGTACTTCGATCTCAACTTCTGCATGAATACCACTTTGCTCTAGGAGCAATTTAGGAATACGAATCCCTTGAGAGTTGCCAATTTTAATAATTCGAGTTCTAATTGCTATGCTCATATTCTAAGGATTCTAAAGTCAGAATGTGATTACATTGTATCTACCGATAAAGAACTCGTCAAGGGAAATTAATTTAGTAGGCGATCGCTCATCAATCTCTCTAGCATCAGGGCTAATCGGTCTACAGTCGGTCTACAGTTTGAGCTTCCCTATCAACTACTCCAACTAATCGGTCTAATCGATTTAGGCAATATTACTCCACACCCAACCATTAGCCATCTGCCTGTAGAAATTATCTCGATCGATGCAGGACTGGCTTACCTGTTGCCACAACCTGCTCAATAATATCCGCCGCTCTCTTGACTCCCCCTGCTTGTTTAATTGCCTTTTGTAGTCTGAGAGCATTCTTTTTGTAAGAATCTTGGGTCAATACTCGCTCGATCGAACTCCGCAGCCTGAAAACACTTAAACGCTTTAGGGGAACTACCTCTCCAGTCCCAGTCCAGGCAATACGTGCTGCTACTCCGGGTTGATCATTAGCGATCGGAATTGCCACCATTGGCACTCCATTACTCAAGGATTCCAAAGTAGTATTCATCCCTGCATG
>JANMHD010000005.1:0-1625 GCA_031374985.1 Coleofasciculaceae cyanobacterium OTE_70_metabat_329
TGTTAATCGATCTAGGTACTCACGATGAAGTTTATTAGGACAATCAACTATATTATAAATAAGGATTATAAATGAGATTTTTCCGGCTAGTAAGCACTTGGAGAAAAAGAGGATTTCTAGGTTCTCGATCGCATTGGTTTGAGGATTGAGGCGAGCTAATATTTCATCGCCAATTTCTTCGCATTCTTGGGCTGCGTAGGCGAGGTAGAGATCAATGACGAGTACTCAAGCAGTCAGTTACCTTTACAGATGTTTAGATGATTATCTGGGCTAGAGTTGTTGAGTCAGAATGAAGCGGATTTCTTGAATAAACTCACTGGGGGTTTGCAGAATTAAGCCACTTTGTTTGGCGACACTGGGAGTGAAATCTTTGGTATTGAGACTTAAAAGGCGATCGGCTTGGGCAGATAGGGCGGCAGCTAAAATGGGAGCATCTTTTGACTCAATAATTTTTGTCCATTTGGCTATGTCTGCGATCGCTGGATTCGGAACAATTTCAATATTAATAGTGCTAAAAATTTGTTTCAGGATTGGTAAAGCATTAGGTAGTTTTTTGATGATATTCCGTTCGGATTCTTCGATTACTTGCTCAGAGATGAGAACTTTAAATAAACCAATTTCTGCCATAACAATAACGGCATAACTAGCTCCACGCTGAGAGCCGCAGGCAGCAATTACTACGCTTGAGTCTAAAAATATTCTACGCACTTGCTGACTCTGTTGATTGTTGCTCTTGCCAAATTGCCTGACGTTCTTGTTGTAAGCCTTCTAGGAGTTCATCAAGAGTTACATTATTTTCATTCATCAAAGAAATAAATGTCTCTGTCAAGGTGGCGACTTGGGGAGGATTTGAGACAAGGATGGCAAGTTCACCGATTTGGAGTAGGGTTAGGTTTTGTCCTTCATGGGTTTGCAGGGTGTTTAGTACGTCTTGAGGGATATTAACTTGTCCTTCTTTTTGGATTGGGAGTGAGAACATTTTCATGGAAGTATTGGCTGATTCAGTTAGGTTCATTTATGCTCCTTTTGTGTAGATTTAAGCTAATTGCAGGTTTGCTAATACGTCAAGTTTGAGGGTTTCTCCGGCTAGTAATCGTTTGGAGAAAAAAAAGATTTCTAGGTTCTCGATCGCATTGGTTTGGGGATTGAGGCGGGCTAATATTTCATCGCCAATTTCTTCGCATTCTTGGGCTGCATAGGCGGGGCGGAGATCGATGTGCAGAATGTCACCCGTGCGATCGTAATGAATACTTACTTTTTTGTCCATTTGATAATGCCCCCTCTAAATTTACGATTCTAAATTTTTGTCATCTTTTTGATCTTTCTCTGGGTCATCTGGTAGTCCGAGTCTTAATAACTTTTTAGTCAGAATATATACATCTTGCTTACTACCTTCTTTCCGAATACCTAAGGCTACAACTATGACAGTGACTTGAGTTTCTTTGATCGCATAAATTATCCGATATCTTTGTCCAACTGCTCGCACGCTGTAATAGCCATCTAGTTCCCCTCGCAATGGTTTTCCTTGCAGTTCTGGTGATTCTCTGAGTTTGTCAATGCGATCGCTAATTTTTTGCCGGATGCGGCGATCGTTGATTTCTCTCAGTAGTTTGAGGGCTGTAGGC
>JANMHD010000011.1:0-19786 GCA_031374985.1 Coleofasciculaceae cyanobacterium OTE_70_metabat_329
TCAAAGTCTCCCTTGAAAGGGAGATTTAAAGGGTTCCGGGTTTGAAGAGGAACCATGCTACTTAACGACTTCAGTCTTAAGCTAACACCAAGGTCGGCTTTACGCCCTTTTCTAAAAGAACGGAGAGGGTGGGATTTGAACCCACGAAGAAGTTTCCTCCTTAACGCATTTCGAGTGCGTCGCATTCAACCGTGCTCTGCCACCTCTCCAGTTATGGTCTCTATTCTAACTTGAGTTCGGGATAAAAAGTTTAAGACCGAGGCTTTCAATTTTACTAGAGCTTAGAAAAGTGCAATATTCTTAAGTTGCAGGATACTACTACTTTCAAAGGCAACACTAATCTGAACTTTAGTAGGCAAGATTATTAAATATAATTCCTTAGAAGTTTTGAGGAAGTTGGGCAATGCCCACCCTACAGGGATTAACTAATAACAAAAATTTGATTAGCCACCTTATCTACCTTGGAGCCAGAATCGATCGACTCTAGAGGATCCTTACGCAGACGGTGACGCAGACAAAGGACAATTACTCGGCGGATATCATCTACGGTAACTTCGGTTCTCCCTTCGTAGGCCGTTAGGGCTTTAGCAGCTCTGTTGGTGACAATATCTCCCCGTAAACCATCTACATCTAGCTCTGAGCAGACTTGGGAGATTTTTACCCGTAGTTCATAGTCTAGTTCTACTTGAGGCAGCAGGGTTTGAGCTTTGCTGATCTGGTCTTGGAGATGGACTTGATCGGGCTGGTATTTATGCAGAAATGGGGTAGGGTCTTGATCAAATTCCGATCGTTGTTCCACAATTTGCACCCGCAATTCTGGTTCTTTAACGGTGCGAATTTCAGCGTGCATTCCGAAGCGATCGAGTAATTGGGGTCTGAGTTCTCCTTCTTCCGGGTTGCCGGAACCAACTAAAACGAACCGAGCCGGATGGCGGATAGAAATGCCTTCTCGTTCCACCGTGTTCCAACCACTAGCAGCAGAATCTAGCAACACATCCACTAGGTGATCATCAAGCAGATTAACTTCATCTACATACAAAATGCCCCGGTTGGCCTTGGCTAGTAATCCCGGTTCAAAGGCTTTTACCCCTTCGGCTAGGGCTTTTTCAATGTCGATCGTCCCACATACCCGATCCTCTGTGGCTCCTAGGGGCAGATCAATCATGGGGACTTTTGTTTTTACCACAGGGCGATCGCTAAGATTGCTAGGATTCATTAAGTCTGGATCGCCGGGAGAACTATTAAAAGGGTCGCCAGCGATGACCTCAATTTCTGGTAATAGATCAGCCAAAGCCCGGATAGTAGTGGATTTGCCCGTGCCTCGATCGCCCATAATCATCACCCCGCCAATAAAAGGATCAATCACATTTAAAATCAGGGCTAGTTTCATTTCTTCCTGCCCCACAATGGCGGTAAAAGGAAAGACCTGACGACGGTTATTGGGGGAGCTAGAAACTGGGGAACTCACTTTACTTGACCTATAGAAAATAATAAATAAGACATTAATTGCCTTCCCTAATTTTGCCACATTCTTGCAGTTTTCTAATGATAGATGTAGGGATAGGTTGAGTCAGCAATTAAGGAGTCGGATTAAGGCGATCGCTAGAGTAGAATCAGAAAAAGATAATTATGGATTGAAATTCTTATGGAATAGAGAGGAGGACTTAACTTTGGCTATAACTCCGATAAATGTAGTAGGTATAGGTTTGGATGGGTTAGATGGGTTATCTGCTGGAGTAAAAGAAATTATTGCCCAGGCAACCCTACTGGTGGGGAGCGATCGCCATCTTAGCTATTTTCCTACATATTCTGGAAAGCGAATTATCTTAAGAGATTTTGGGGTGGCAATTCGGCAGATTCGTTCTCTGCTAGAACAGATCCAGCCCGCAGAACTTCGATACTCTCCTCCCTACATTAATTTTGAACCTCTAGCAGTTGTTATTCTTGCCCCCGGAGATCCCCTATTTTTTGGTTTGGGAAAATTACTTTTAGCTGAAATTTCTCCAGAATATATCACTTTTCATCCCCATGTTACCCCTGTCCAATTGGCTTTCAATCGTCTTAAATTACCTTGGCAAGATGCCCAAATTTTTAGTATTCATGGGCGTTCTCTAGATCAGATCAAAACTGCGTTCCAAGCAGGTATCCAAAAAATTGCTGTTCTCACAGAAAGTAAGGATGCACCGACAGCGATCGTCCAACTTTATTTGACTCTAGATTTATTTCATTCCTATCAACTCTGGGTATGTGAAAACTTGGGAGATGAGGGAGAAAAAATTCAGGCTTTTACCTTGGATCAACAGGGATTAAACACTCTAACAAAAGCAGAATTCTCTCCCTTGAATGTGGTGATTTTGGTACGTAATTTAGCAACAGACCAGCCCCTCCAAGTAGGAACCTTGCCAGTATTAGGAATAGCAGATCAGGAGTTTGCCAGTTTTAGCTCTGACCTCGCTTCTCCTTTAGGCAATCTATCAAGTTTGATGAATCGGGAAGTCCGGGTCTTAGTTTTAGGAGAATTAGCACTCCAGCCGGGGCAGATTGTTTGGGATGTGGGAGCAGGAAATGGAGCAGTATCGATCGAGATTGCCCGGCTTTGCCCAACTTCTCAGGTTTATGCCTTAGAAAAAAGTGCTAGGGGAACTAGCTTAATCGAGCAGAATATTAAGCGTTTACAAGTTCCTAATGTAATTTCTATTCATGGAGTTGCCCCAGATATGTTGCGCCATCTGCCATCACCCGATCGCATCTTTGTTGGGGGTAGTGGAGGAAATATTGAAGCTATTCTTGAGGCTTGTAGCGGTCGATTAAAACCGGGGGGAATAGTAGTTTTAGCGATCGCAACGATGGAGCATCTCCATCAGGGCTTAGCTTGGTATAAACAGCAAAAATGGCAAGTAAAAATGCTCCAAGTCCAGCTATCACGGTCTATCACTATTAATGATTTGACTCATCTCACTCCTTTCAATCCAGTGACCCTTGTCACAGCAACTCCCTAGAATAAGCTGATACTTTAGTTAATATTAAGTTTATTGAAATACAATTTAATTAAAGCTATTACTTCCTATTACTCATGACTATGTTGCCACTACCTTTTTACATCGTTGACGTTTTTGCTGTCAGTAAATATACGGGTAATCAATTAGCTGTCTTTCCTAATGCTCAGAACTTAACTACTGATCAAATGCAGAATATAGCTAAAGAAATTCATTTTTCAGAAACCACTTTTATCCTTTCTGATCAGCCAGAAAATAATGGTTATCCGGTACGTATATTTACCCCAAAGCATGAATTACCTTTTGCTGGTCATCCGACTCTTGGAACAGCCTTTATTATCCAACAAAAAATTATCCAGCAACCAGTCAGCCGAGTTAATTTAAATCTAAAAATTGGTCAGATTCCTGTAGACATCAGCTATCAAGAAGCAGCGATCGATCTCCTGTGGATGGTTCAAAAACCTCCGACCTTTGATAAATTATTTGAACCCGAAGAAATGGCAGAAGTTCTGAATATTAATGTTGATGATCTAGACGAAAGGTTCCCTATTCAATCAGTCTCAGCCGGGGTAGGTTTCATTATTGTTCCCCTAAAAACCCAGCAAGCTCTAAAAACCTGTCGCATTAATCAACAAGCCTATCAAGAGGTTATTAAAAATATCGATGCTAAAATGATTTTAGTATTTTGTCCCGAAACCCATGATTCGGAGAATGATTTGGGTGTGCGAGTATTTGCTGATTATTTTGGAATTCCTGAAGACCCGGCTACTGGTAGTGGGAATGGTTGTTTAGCAGCTTACTTGGTTCAGTATGATTATTTTTCTCAGCCTTCAATTAATCTCAAAGTAGAACAGGGTTATGAGATTGATCGACCATCTTTATTGCTCCTAAAAGCCCGTAGAGATCAAGCAGTAATTCAAGTTTTTGTAGGGGGCAAAGTGGTTATGATAGCTCAAGGAGAATTTGTCTAGTTTATATTGCTATTAGTAATAAACAAAGGGCTTCAGCCCCTTATGCTGTGAATACTTAATTCTTCATTCCTGTAGTTGCAATACCCCGAATGAATTGGCGTTGGCCAAGCATAAATAGAATTACTATGGGAATAGTTGCGATCGCTACTCCCGCCATGAGTAATTGCCAATTATTAGTAAATTGTTCCTGCAACTCTGCTAAAGCCAACTGTACTGTGCGTAATTCTGGGCGGGTGGTAAATACCAAAGGCTTAAATAAATCATTCCATTCTCCAATAAAAGTAAACATGAATAAGGTAACTAGAGCCGGACGAGCTAAGGGCAGAAGAATATACCAAAGAATTTGCCAAGAATTAGCCCCATCTAAAGCCGCAGCATCTTCTAGCTCAACAGGAATAGTTTGGAAATATTGCCGCATTAAAAAAATTCCAAAGCCGTTAGCCGCCGTAGGCAAAATTAATGCCCAGTAAGTATTAATCATGCCACCCCATTTTAATACCAAAAAAATAGGAATTACTAATAGTTGAAAGGGGATGACTAGGGTAGCAATAATCAGTAATAATAAAAATTTTCTACCGGGAAATTGCAATCTGGCTAGGGCATAACCGGCTAGGGCTGAGGTGACGATCTGCAAAGCTGTGACTGCTAGGGCGATAAAAGTGGAATTACCAAAAGCCAACAAAAATTTACCCCGACTCCACGCTTCTTGATAATTTGCCCAAGTAAATCCCCCTGCTAAATTAGCGAAGGAGAAATATAGGGGGACTAGCAAAGGGAGCAAGACAATTAATGCCCCTAAAAATAGGAGGAGTAGCGGGAAAAGGGATAGACCCTTAGCAAAATAATGGCGATTGACTAGTTTAGTTTCAGTTAGGTTAGGTGGGGAGTTTCGATTCACAGCCATGTATTACATTTGCTCCTGAGACAGACTCATCATTTCTGCTACTTGCTGTTTAGGCATACCTGCTTGGGCTAATCTCCTTGCAGTTTGTTGTAAGCGATACTGTTCGGTACTCTCAGTCATAGGCTTTCCATCACTTTGGGGATACAGGTTCGGCTCATCGATCGCTTGAGACTCCTACAAAGATAGTATTTCTTGATCTGAGATTTCTTGATCTAAGATGACGGGACTAGAATCAAGCAGACTATCTTGGAGTAAGGGGGGCATGAGCTTTACCTCAAAATTGTTGATATAGGGCAATCCTAATTGATTTATGAATTTTAGGAGGTTATGAACGACGCACCTTGTTAATTTTTCCTATCCTTCCATTACCTAGTGTATCCTAGGGAAAACGATGGTGCTAAAAAAATGAAGGTGTGATGCGTATTACACCTCATATCTTTACACCTCATATCTTTAAGTGAAAATCATTAACTTTTTAGGTGGTACTAGAAAAGTAAGGATTTTCCATTCCAGTGGTGAAAATTTTTACCTACAAATCATTACCTTTTTAGAACGGCCACTTTTTAAAACTAACGAAAAAATACTTGAGGAAAGGATCATGGGTTGGCAGCGATCGCATAATAGACAATTTAATCAACTTCGTCCCCTAGATTTTGTCCGAAATTTTACCCGTTTTCCTACGGGTTCAGTTTTAGCCAAATGTGGTGATACCCAAGTTTTATGTACGGTAAGTATTTCTGCTGGAGTCCCAAAATTTCTGGAAGGAAAAGGGCAGGGTTGGCTGACGGCCGAGTATCGAATGCTACCGGGAGCCACTCCCCAGCGCCATCCACGGGAATGGCAAAAACTTTCTGGCCGGACTCAAGAAATCCAGCGCTTAGTTGGTCGGAGTTTACGATCAGCTCTAGATATGAATATCCTAGGAGAACGGACAATTACTATCGATGCTGATGTGATCCAAGCTGATGCCGGAACTCGTACTACCGCTATTAATGGGGGTTTTGTTGCCCTCACCGAAGCAGTAAATAAATTAATTGAGCAGGGAGAACTAGAGCGATCGCCCATTATTCATAATGTGGGGGCAGTATCGGTAGGATTACTAGAAAATCAGGCATTCCTAGACCTAGATTACCTAGAAGACGTGGGAGCAGATGTAGATTTAAATATTGTCATGGATGAACAACTGCAATTAATCGAAGTCCAAGGCACTGCCGAACATCAAAGTTTTAGCCGTCAACAACTCAATCAAATGCTAGACATCGCAGAAATTGGCATTAAAGAAATATTTATCCTGCAAAATAGGGTAGTCCTAAGATAAGGAGATACCTGATTTTCTCTGAAGATTCTTGTAGACAATAGAATCAACCACAGCGTCACTATTGAATTTGAGAGTTATCCTAATGCAGGAAATTATAAAAACTACTTGGCAAAATTTACAAGCAAATGCCAAGGCAAAGTTAGTATTAGTAATGCTTACTATTGCCTTAATTGGTCTTCCTGTGGTGCAGCAGTATGGAATTACTGTGGATGAAGGAACAGAAATAGCAATGGTGCGGCGTAATCTAGAATGGATTGCCAATAAAACTCCGATTCCAGGAGATCTAAAATATTTTGGAACTGTATTTAATGTCTTAGCAGAAACGGCTTTTCAAGCCAAAGAATTTGTGGCAAATGGTTTTTCTTTGAAGAGCCTAGATTATGCCAAGCAACTAGATAGTGAGGCAAGTAGGCTCAAAGCTCTTAAGGATAGAGTAGAAGTCAAACATTATGTAACTTTTATTTTTTCTAGTATTACTTACCTAGCAGTAGCAGGAATTGTAAGTGTTTTTTGTGGGGCTGAATATGCTTGGTTTGGAGCTTTGAGTTTGGCAGTAATGCCAATTCACTGGGGGCATAGTTTTTTTAATCCTAAAGACACTCCCTTTGCTGCTATTTTTACCCTATCTAGTCTTATGGGAGCATATTTAATTAATTACTATTTTCAGCCCGATCGAGAAATTAAAATCGGCAATAATCAAGCTACTCAATATACTATTTTATACGGCATTCTTTTAGGCTTAACTTCCGGCGTAAGAATCGGAGCTTGCTTAATTCTCTTTTTCTTTTTAAGTAGTTATTTATTAATTTGGTGGGAGCAAGGCAGAAAGAAGCAATCCTTGATGAATTTTGGGGGATTATATGTATTAATGGGGGTTACTTGGGCAGTAATCCATAGTATTTGTTATCCAGCTTTTTGGGGGAATCCGATCGCCGGATTTTTTGAAACCTTAGATTATCTCTCCAGCCATCGACTTCAAGTTACAGTTTTATTTCGAGGGTGGGATTTCCCTATTCAGAAAATTCCTAGAGGCTATTTATT
Organism: Coleofasciculaceae cyanobacterium OTE_70_metabat_329; assembly: GCA_031374985.1. Taxonomy (GTDB): domain Bacteria; phylum Cyanobacteriota; class Cyanobacteriia; order Cyanobacteriales; family JAAUUE01; genus JAAUUE01. Next base: position 7,231 of record JANMHD010000011.1, read on the forward strand.
AAGTTGGATTTTCATGGCAATTCCCTTTATATTTCATTTGGGATTTGTAGCAGGTTCTACTTGGATAATTTTTCGATACAAAAACCTTTCCGTTCTTCAGAAAGCCTGTGCAATGCTAGTTTGGTGGCAGATATTATTCTTACCTCTGTTTGCGGTAGTCCGCAGGTCTCCAGTCTACGATGGAATGCGCCACTTTCTATTTATTACCCCCGGAATTGTAGCGATTACCGCAGTAGCGATCGTTTGGTGCTATCAAGTCTTGGTGACTAAGCGCCAAAGGCAATTTTTAGTCGGGCTAATTGTGGTTATCTACGCCGGAATTATTGTTGATATGATCAGCTTGCACCCCTACCAGTATGCCTATGTTAATCGAATATCTGGTGGGATCGAAGCTACCCCAAACCAATTTGATCTAGAAATATTAGGTTTGAGCCTCCGGGAAGGTATGGAATGGCTGAATCAGCATGGAGATGCTGATAGTACAGTTGTCATCGGTGGCTTGCCTAATTCGGCTCGATTGTATGCAGTACCGGGATTTAAAGTTATTAGCTACGAGGAAAATGCAGATAAGTTGGTCAAACCGTTTTATTACTTAAGTTGGTTCCGCTGGAAAAATCAATATCGGTTGCAGGAGTGTCCGATCGTTCATCAAGTAACTCGCCGTAATACTGCTCTGGCAATTATTCGTAAGTGTTCCTAGTACTTTAATTTGAGAACATATTTCTCTTAGGAAACAAGGAGCTTAAACTTCTTCCTAGTTATCCACGAACTAAAAACCTAAAAAATACCCAACTCGTTGAGGAGCTAGGCATTTTAATAGTTATAAGATTAATTGTTTAGTACCCCCAGGGGAATTCGAATCCCCGTCGCCTCCGTGAAAGGGAGGTGTCCTAGGCCTCTAGACGATGGGGGCGCACTTAATTAACACCTTAAATATAATAGCCATTCCTTAAACTAAATGTCAACCCATAAGGAAAAATTTTTATCTAGCTGGTAGTAATAATCAACTTCTGTTCTTAAAATAGTGATGACCGATAGCTTTGTCGATCGCAACCCAGTCTTCTTCGGAAACCGGGTTGTTTTCTTTTTCAGCGTTGAACCTCAAGGAATAGACTCTCATAAGTATCTAGAGCCTGTTGAAAAGAGTAATGCTCTAGGGCATATTGTCTTCCGTCTTTCCCTAGGCTCTCAGCCTTATCTCGATTTTTATAAAGCTCCCACATAGCCTCAGCTAGAGCGTTCACATCCTCTGGGGGGACAACTAAACCACCACCACTCGATCGCACCACATCGGCGGCTGTCCCATTCAGGGGAACCGAGGCAATAATCGGCCGACCACTGGCCAAGATCGGCTGAATCTTGGAAGGCATATTAAAGGCAATCACATTTTGTTTTTGGATGACTAAACCTACATCCATGGCCGCCAACATTTCTGGCAAACGTTCCCTAGGCTGGAAAGGAGCCACCACCACATTATTTGCCCCTAGGTCTTGAGCAAATTTTAGGAGCCGCCCGATCGCTTTTTCTTCCCCAACAATTATTACTACTAAATCAGGCACATGAGCTAATAACTTCGCTGCCTTAACTACGGTTTCTAAACCTTGAGTCAGACCAATATTGCCGCTATACATCAAGACAAATTTTCCCTCTAATTGGTATTTAGCCCGAAAATAATTATGTTCTTTGGGCAGGGGATGGATAAAATCTGTATCTACCCAGTTGGGGATAGTTATTAGTTTTTTAGCAGGAACTCCTTTCTTAATTAAATTATGGGCAAATTGATCGGCGATAATACTAATCTTGGTGGCGTTACGATAGGCAAATTTTTCTAAACCCTCAAAAACCCAAATTAGCTTTTTATTTTTGAGTAACCCCACATGAATTGCAGCTTCAGGAATAATATCTTGGAGGTTGAGAATCACGGGGCAGCGGTGGAGCCAACCGAGGAGAGCCGCAGGCACGGCGATCGGCAGGGGCGGGGAAGTTAGGAATACCACATCTGGATGCTCTCCCCGCAGGGCATGAATAAAACTGCTTACCACAAAACTAGCATCTAAAATTACCCTTTCCAAAAGATTAGGGCGGGGACGGACTAGGACATAGCTGCGTTGAATGGCTACTCCATTTCTTAGCTCTGTCATATACAACTTTCCTTGATAGCCCTCATAGATATGCCGTTCTGGATAATTGGGCATCCCTGTGACTACTCTAACTTCATGACCCCGTTTCACTAAACCTTCAGCCAATTCTGTCATCAGCGGGGCAATACCGATCGGCTCTGGGTAATAATTATAGGAATAGATAATAATTCTCATGATTGTAGTGTAGGGAAATCCCTCCATTATTTAGTTGTTATTACCGACTTTTAACAAAGGATAAACTACCAAGAAAATTGCTAGACTAGAACCGAGAATTGGCAGATAAACCTCAGATAAACCTCAGATTTTTAGGAGCTAGGCAATGAATACGCACCGTTGGCGGCGAGCGATCGCCCCTTTGTTACTTATATTATTCGTGATTATTGGCGGCTGTGCTGCTACTCAACCTTCCCGTTTTGATCAAGCCCAACAGGATAGTACAGGATCTAAAGCTACTCCTGCTGTGGTTAAAGATGCTACTCAAGGAGCTAGTTTCAACAAGTTTTTCCCGCAGCCCGGAAATGGTTTTACAAGAGTTTACACTCAAGAGAAAAAAGGTTTTTCCGAAGCCAAACTTAATAAAGGTGATAAAACTGTAGCCTTATTGTCTATCAATGACACCAGTAGTAACCCAGAGGCGGCAACAAAGTTTAAGCAGAGTACTAAAAAAATTGCTGGTTATCCTTCTGTATTGCAAGGTTCTACGGCTACTGCGCTATTAGTTGCCGATCGCTACCAAGTTAAGGTCATGTCTAAGGATGCTTCCTTCACAGAGACCGATCGAGAGACTTGGCTAGGTAAATTTAATCTGACAGGATTATCCCAAGTCAAGTAGTTATCACTAGATTTTGCTTGGGTTCTACTAGATTTTGTCATGACTTTTCAGTAGTCCCAAGTTAATTAGAGAATCATTTTCATTTAAAAACTAGGAAAAAAGTAGGAGTCTCGATCGTGAGTAAATCAATTTTTAAAATTGTTGATGAACTGCCCACCAGTGGTTTGACTGTAATGTCCTTGAAGTCCTTAGATTTTGTAATTCCCGGTCAGTGGACTAACCCGGTGGGGTTTGAAAATACTATCAAGCTAGTGACGGGAGAAAGTGACGAAGCCTTGATTCAGCAGATAGGCGATCGGGCAGTCCATCTCTACAATGACAAAACTCAAGGTTATCAACGGGCGATGTGGCTTTATGAAACCGTAGATAGTGCTTCCAGTGCCTTAGGAGCAGCCGCCCTTGCCGGGAAGATTGGTCAAGATGTCTCTTTCCTTGGTTTCCTGAGCAACCTGACTCCCAAGCCCGAAAAATCCCAAAGTATCGATCTCTGTATTAAGTTGGTGGTCGAGTTGGTAGCATTTTGTCAAATTAATGGGATTCCCGGTGATAGTATTGGTGATTTTGTGGCTTCTCTCGGAGATTACAGTGGTGAATCCCTAATGCGGATGGCGGCTCTTGTTTGCTTTGATGGATTGATTCCCCTCGGTCCTGATTTTGCCCTTAAGGGTCTAAATACCCTCAAAGGAATGAGTCCTTCAGATTTGGGAGGCAACTCGGTATTTAAGAGCGTTAATGAATTGATTCCCGGTGGCAATGATGGTGGCAAACTAAACTTTATTACCCAAAGTTTTGAATCTACAAGTGGGTGGATGAATAACTTTGTGAGTTCCCACGGTTTGACTCCAGAAAACGTAGTTAATAACTTAGCTAGTTTTGTGGAAATCTCGAAGGACAAACTAGAATATCTAGGCGCTTTCCTTGATGTTTCTACCAATTACTACTACCACACGGGAGCGCAAACTCTAGCGAGAAGACTAACAGAAAGAGCTTTTGCCGAAATCTAGAAACTAGAGCGATCGTACCTTGGGTGATTAGGTAGAATCTTTCTACTTAGTCACCCAAAATTAAGCTATTAAATAATTTATTTATTAACTCTCAGAAGGTTGAACTACGTTATGTTTATGACCTTCGATTTTTTGTTACGCTTGCTGTCAAGTTTGGTGACAATTGCCATTCTTGGAGGTGGAACTTACATTATCCATCAGTGGTACGAGGGTGAATTAGTGGGTGATCGCTGGTTATTTCTGAGTATAGGAATGTTCCTCTGGTCATTTTTGGGCTTTCTCCCAATTTTGCTGTTGCATCGTCCCGGACAAGATGAACCTAAGCCTTTCCGCAGCGATCGAGTTCAACGGCTGACCCGACCTGATGGCAGCGAAATTCAAGTTGAATTTTATGGTCTTGATAACGCTCCAACTCTGATTTTGACCCACGGCTGGGGGCCGGATAGTACTATCTGGTATTACGTTAAGAAATACCTCGCCGATCAGTTTTGCGTGGTTGTGTGGGATTTACCCGGTTTAGGTAAGTCTAGAAAACCGAGTAACCGGGACTATTCCCTAGAGAAATACGCCTGTGATCTAGAAGCAGTAGTATCTCTAGTAGCAGATCGTCCCACTATTTTAGTAGGACACAGCATAGGAGCTATGATTGTGCAGACCTTTTGCCGATTGTTTCCAGAACAACTGGAGCAGCGAGTGGCTGGTTTAGTACTGGTAGATGGAACCTATACCAATCCCCTTAAAACCGCTATTCTTAGCAAATTATTGCTAGCCCTGCAAAAGCCTTTATTAGAACCCTTACTTCACCTTGCGATCGTTCTTTCTCCCCTCTTGTGGCTCATGAGCTGGCTAAGTTATTTAAACGGTTCGGCACTATTAAGTACTGAAATTTCCGGTTTCACAGGCAAAGAGACCCGAGGACAACTTAATTTCACAACGTTGGTTGGCCTCAAGGCCTCACCTGGAGTCTTGGTACAAGGAGTTCTGGCCATGTTCAAGTTTGATGAAACTACGACCTTACCTAAAATTACTGTACCTACGCTAGTTGTTGTTGGTAAATCCGATATTGTGACACTCCCCGTGGCTAGTGAACGCATAAGCGCAGAAGTACCGCAAGGAGAACTGAGCCTATTGTCTCCGGGAGGACACATGGTTCTAGTGGAAAGTAATCAACAATTTGCAGAAGTCATTCGGAGATTTAGTATTGCCTGCTTAAATCTAAAAAGTTAACTATAGCGATCGGCATCATTTAGCTACGTTGGGGGAAACAGTTGTGGCAGAATCAGGCTTAGTTGGTTCATTAGCTTTGGGTTCAACACCGTTCTCAGGTTTACTAGTAGCCAGTTGTTGAATTTGATCTTTGTATTGAGCCGGAGCCAAGTTAGAAGCTTGATCAAAGAGAGGCTTGGCTTGGCTATTTCTGCCCTGTTCTTGGAGTACCACAGCCTTAGCTAGGATAGGACGGAAATCCTTATTGTCCCCGGTGGTTAGGTCATCGTAGAGAGCGATCGCCCGATCGTACTGCTTCTGGTTAGCATAAACCTGGCCCAAAAGTAACTTTACCGCCCGAATATCTACTGCATTTGCCTGAGATTGATTAGTAACTTCTGCCGTCTTGAGGGTGTCTTGTAATAATCCCACAGCAGCCAGAGGACGCTTTTGCTGGAGGTATAAACCAGCTAAACCTTGAAGAGCGTTCATATTCCCCGGCTTAGTCACCAGAATTTGGCGATAGGTTTGGATTGCCGCATCATTGTCACCTGTTTGCTGTCTTGCTTGGGCTAACAAAACTGCGTAGTCAGATTCCTCGCTCTTAACCTGGGCTAATTTTTCTAGGGGAATGATCGCCCCCTTCAAGTCCCCTTGCTGGAGGCGAATTTCTAACAAACCCCGCAACGCTGTAGAGTTATCCGGCTCTCTCTGGAGTACCAACTCATAGCCCTTAGCCTGGGCAGCTAAATCCACCAAACCCGCATTAGGAGAGCTAGACCCTTGAGGACTAGGAACTGTACTTGCCACCGAAGACTTATTGAACCGGGGCAAAATATTTTCTAGGAGGGGAAAGAAGGAAAACCCCAAAAATCCCACAATAGTTACCACTAGAAAGAGATTAATTAACCAACGATTATTTTTTTGGGTCACAGAATCACCTTGAACTTTCCATTAATAATAAATTAATACTAAAAAAAATATCTAGATTTACGGATTTCTCTGTAATGCTACTGCATTTTGTACAATGGAGTAACTGCAATGCTACCAAATTTGGGAGAATAGTCTTCCCCGGTAAACATTGCTAGTCTTAAGTCTAGCCAATGGACTTCTCCTCTGTTCAATCTCCTGCATTACCTGTGAACTAGCAAAGCCATGTCAGAATCCATGATTCCATCCACTCAGCCCACAAACTCTAGCCCCGAAGCATCTGCTCTCACATCTCCTACGGATGAAGCCATCAATATTATTAATAGACAGCAACCCATCCCACCTCCTAGTGAGCCAAAACAATACCGAGCGATCGGGCTAGTCCGGGGTCAATACATGCCTTCCCAAGAACAGCTAACTAGGGGAACGCTTCTGGCAGCGGATGGGACTCTCATCGATGCCGTACTTCTAGGGCGAGTCATGAGCTTAGTCAAAAATCATCTAGATATAAATAAGCAGCATCTATGGGTAGTTTATCCCCGCACCCGCCAAGAAGACGGCAACCTTCATGTCCAAATTCTGGGGGTATGGGAACCAGAAAATCTTAGTCAAACTCCGATAGAAACTTCTGAACCTGACAACACCGCCACGGATGGTTACTTCTCGATTCGGGGAGAAGTTATTTATCATTCCAAAGATGAAGGACAAGTGGTGGCAAAAATTCGTCAGGCTCCTCGTAAACAAGATGAAAAGCCCAAGTTTTTTAAATTAAAATTGCAAGGTAGTCTTCCCGATCGAGGGATAAATCATTTCTGGGATCTGCATATCCAACTCCAAGGGAACAATCTAGTTATCCAGCAAGCCAACGATATTGGGGTCATGCCGGTGAAAAAGAAATTTGATAAGAAGCCGTTTTCTAAGGGCGGCAATCGAAAGCCTTCGGGATATCCCTCTCCTCGCCCCCTAATCAAGGATGAAAAATCCCCAGATAGTAAAATCGAGCGCTCCACTCCTCTAGAGCCGCCCAAGCGCCGAGAACCTCCAGTGATCAAGCCCAAGCCCCAAGAGTCTAAGTCCCAAGAGCCTAAGTCCTAGTTGTTTTAGGCTTCGGTTAAACTTTTTGAGAAGTTTTGATACTTTTGGGAAAACTTGAAATAAAATTCAGGTGTGATTAATATTTATAAAATTGGATTTAATATCTAGAATTTAAATATTGTCTGCTAACCTAGTAAGCAAACTACCTTAAAGAGTAATCTGAGAGTAAATCTGGTATTAATTAAGTTTATAAAATATTCTATAATTTCTACCTATTGCTTAAACCGAAGGCTCCTGCTAAAGAGAAACCCTATGACAGCTGCATCTCCTAAACGCCAAACCCTAGATGCCCGCGAGACTACCATTGATATTGATGTGGTGGTAGAAACCGCTGATAGCCCTAGCGATCGCCCAAATCAACCCCAAAGTCAACCCCAGTCGGCTTCGTCCAGTGCCTTAGCTACTACTAAGGGCAGCTTTTCTGCTTATCTAGCTCCCCTAACCCAAGACAACTTTATTAAGGTAGTTAATGGGGTAGAAGAGAAACTGGTAGTGATGAACCAAACTCTATCCATGCTGGATGATATTCTCAGCAGTCAGGGTTTTGATGGCATCTTGGATGAAATGCTCCAATCCATTAGCCTGAAAACTGGGGAGTTATTAGGGGCAGACCGGACAACTATTTTTCTCCTAGATGAAGAAAAGCAACAACTGTGGTCGATCGTAGCCAAGGGCAGCGGTGGTGGCTCCTTTGAAATTCGGATTAATGCTGACCAAGGAATTGCCGGGGAAGTGGCAACCTATAAGCGCGTGGTCAATATCCCCCATGACTTTTTTGATGATCCTCGATCGGGAGCAGCTAAGGTTCAGTATGAAAAGACTGGTTATCGCACCTATACTATGCTGTGCTTACCTTTAGTAGGTGAAGACGGCAAGCTAGTGGCAGTAGTACAATTGTTAAATAAGCTGAAGAAAGATAATGACGTATCTTCTAGCTTAGATCAGCGGATTGATTATAGTGGTTTTACCTCAGCAGATGAGGCCTTATTTGCTGATTTTGCCCCTTCTATTCGCCTAATTTTAGAATCTTCCCGTTCCCTCCGCAAAGCTACCCAACGGCAACGGGCGGCAGAAGCCTTGATGACTGCGACTCAATCCCTGAGCCAGAGTAGCTTAGACCTAGAAGAAACCCTTGGCAAGGTAATGGATGAGGCAAAAAAACTCATGGGAGCTGATCGCAGTACCTTGTGGTTGATTGATCAAGAAGCTGGACAGCTATGGACTAAGATTCCCATTGCTGGAGAACTGAGGGAAATTCGGATTCCCCTAGGGGCTGGGTTTGCTGGACAAGTGGCCACCAGTGGAGAGCCGGTTAACCTTAGTTTTGACCTCTACGACCATCCTAATTCCCAAACTTCCAAGGATACTGATAAGCGATCGGGTTATAGAACCTGTAGTATGCTTTGTATGCCCGTCAAGAATGGCGATGGGGAGTTAATTGCGGTCACGCAACTTATTAACAAACTAAAACAAGGTGAATATCCTCCCTACAATCCAGAAGATTGGCCTACGGCTCCCGATTGCTGGAAAGCAGGGTTCGATCGTAGTGATCAAGAATTCATGGAGGCTTTTAATATTCAAGCCGGGGTGGCTCTACAAAATGCGAAGTTGTTTGCCACTATTAAGCAACAGGAGCAGATGCAGCGAGATATTCTGCGTAGTTTATCAGACGGGGTAATTTCTACAGCCAAGGATGGCAAGATTATTGCTGCTAATGAAAAAGCTAAGGAGCTTCTGGGCTTAAAACCAGTGGACAAAATCGAAGGACGGATGGTCATGGAGCTAGTCTTAGTGAAGGAAAAGCTCGATAAAAATTCTCCTCAAGATAAAAATCCTAATAAATTTCTCCAGTGGTTTCAAGATGCCTTGAATCCCCAAGAAGAAAAGAGTCGAGAGCAATATTATCCAGACCAAATCTTGCAATCGGTGGGGGCAGAACAGCACAGCGTCAATATTTCCATTAATACGATCGCTGATGCCACTGATACCACTAAGGTTAATGGAGCTTTGGTGATTATGGAAGATATCAGCGATGAGAAACGGCTGAAAACCACCATGTATCGCTACATGAACCAAGATCTGGCAGAGCAACTCATCAAGGGCGGGGAAGCTATGTTGGGGGGCGATCTCAAGGATGTTTCTGTCCTATTCTCAGATATCCGGGGCTACACTACTCTAACGGAGAAAATGTCCCCCGAAGATGTGGTAAGTATGCTCAACGAATACTTTGAAGATATGGTGGATGCCCTATTTAGCTTTAAGGGAACCCTTGATAAGTATATTGGTGATGCCATGATGGCAGTTTTTGGCTCACCCCTGCCCCTAGATGATCACCAATGGATGGCGGTGCAAACTGCCGTGGAAATGCGTCATCGATTGACCATATTCAATACAAAACGAGTTGTGGATGGCTATATGCCCATTGCGATCGGCATTGGGATTCACTCAGATAAGGTTCTGGGAGGTAACATTGGCTCTAGTCGGCGGATGGAATATACAGCGATCGGGGATGGAGTTAACCTTGCTTCCCGCTTAGAAGGTGCGAGTAAACAGTATGGCTGTGATATTGTCATCAGTGAACAAACCTACCACCCCTGTGCCGATCGCATCTGGGCAAGGGAACTAGACTACCTGAAAGTGAAGGGTAAAACCCAACCGGTCAGTGTTTATGAGCTAGTGGGGTTACGGACGGAAACTGTTCCCGCCCAAAAGTTAGAGGTCATCGATCATTATGCTAAGGGTCTGGAACTATACCGGAATCGGCAGTTTGCCAGAGCGATCGGGGAGTTTGCCAGCGTTGCTGAAATTGACAAGCACGACAAATCTGCTAGTCTCCACATGGTGCGTTGTCAGCATTGGTTAACTAATGCCCCGCCTGATGATTGGGATGGTTCTTGGATCATGACTGAAAAGTAGAACTTTACAATTTATCAACTAACTATGGAGTCCGCACCAGCGGACTTTCTTTTTTAGTCTGTTACATCAGAGAGAGGATGGGTGAGAAATAGGTAATCTTGGACTGGTTGATTGCCAAGGATATGTTCTGTGAGAATACGATCAATTGCTTCGATCGTGACACCGTGATACCACACTCCATCAGGATAAACTACCAAAATTGGCCCAGAATGGCAGACTCGGAGGCAGTTAGCTTTAGTCCGAAAAACACAGGAAGGGCGCTCGATCGTTGGTTGGTCTAACTTCAATTCCCGGAGCCGGCGCTTCAAATAATCCCACACCTCAATACTGGCAGCTTTATCACAACACTCTGGCTTAGTAGCATCAGCACAAATAAAAATATGTCGTTGGATTTTATTTAACCCCAACTTCATAACAGTTTTAGCCAACTTATTTTGAGTAAATTCTGAGGTCATATTTGCAGAAATATAAAAGAGTAGATTAACTTTTCTTGTTCCCTCTCCCTTTGGGAGAGGGCTAGGGTGAGGGTTCTTTTTCCCAAAGGAGAGGGCTAGGGTGAGGGTCTTTCTCCCTAGGGCAAAGGACTAGGATAAGGACTTTTTGCTAAATTCTACAGCTTAGATCACCGGATTTTTGACTGAGTTTGAGATTCTCCGCATAATCGATCGGGCAATCAATTACCGTTGGCACATCTTCGGCTAGGGCAGCTTTTAGGGTGGGGATTAAATCCGCCGCCGAATTAATGCGATAACCTTTTAAGCCCATACTTTCGGCAAATTTTACAAAATCTGGATTGCTAAAATGCACATAAGCCGAGGAGCCAAAATAGTTTTGTTGCTTCCATTCAATCAAACCATAGCCCCCATCATTGAAGATCAAGGTGACAAAGGGAGTTCCTACCCGGAGGGCTGTTTCTAACTCTTGACAATTCATCATAAACCCTCCATCCCCCACCACCGCCACCACCTTGCGATCGGGATAGACCAACTTTGCCGCCACTGCCCCCGGCATGGCAAAACCCATAGCAGCAAAACCATTGGAGATCAAGCAAGTATTGGGGCGATCGCAGTGGTAGTGACGAGCTATCCACATTTTATGCGCCCCGACATCGGAGATCACAATATCCTCTGCCCCCAGAACTTGCCGTAGATCGTAGATCAGCTTCTGGGGTTTGATGGGGAAACCAGTATCATTTGCGTATTCTTCGTAAACTGCCCTAATGTCAGCCCTGAGAGCAATTCCCTTAGGGTCTGGTTTTCCTTGGCGATTAGCCCGTTGCAAAATTTCGCCGATGGAATCAGCAATCTCACCGACTACTTCTACTAGGGGGATATAACTACTATCAATTTCCGCCGGATTCAACCCAATATGCACAAGGGGTGTATTTCCCCCCGGATTCCATTTTTTGGGGGAATATTCCACCAAATCGTAGCCGATGGCAATCACCAGATCAGATTCTTCAAAGGCACAATTAATAAAATCTCGCTGCTGCATTCCCATAGTCCACAAAGCCAAGGGATGGGTATAGGGAATCACGCCCTTACCCATGAAGGTATTGACCACTGGAATATTCATGCGGACAGCAAATTCTGTCACCGCCGCACTAGCATGGTCACGAATTACTCCATTACCGGCCAAAATTAACGGATTTTTTGCTGCCGAAATTATCTTTGCTGCCTCTTCAATACTGCTAAAAGAAGCATAGGTTTGATCTTGACTCCCCGCCCGTAGAGGCTGTCCCCCCACCGTCATAGCAGCAATATTCTCCGGTAGGTCGATGTGTACCGCTCCGGGTTTTTCTGCTTGAGCAATCTTAAAAGCCTTACGGACAATTTCTGGTGTGTTTCCCGGACGGACTATTTGAGTACTCCATTTGGTCACAGGGGCAAACATGGCCACGAGGTCTAGGTATTGGTGGGATTCAATATGCATCCGATCGGTCCCTACCTGCCCCGTAATTGCCACCAAGGGCGCACCATCTAAATTAGCATCGGCTACCCCCGTCATCAGGTTTGTAGCTCCGGGTCCCAAGGTCGAGAGGCACACTCCAGCTTTCCCGGTGAGTCTACCGTAGACATCCGCCATGAAAGCAGCTCCTTGTTCGTGACGGGTAGTGATGAATTGAATAGAGGAATTTTTCAGGGCTTCGAGGATGTGGAGATTTTCTTCCCCCGGCAGTCCAAAAATATATTCTACCCCTTCATTTTCCAGACATTTAACTAATAATTCGGCGGTATTCATAATTTTGCTCCTGCTACTGTACCCAGATAGTTTTGATGTTGGCAAACTCCAATAGACCGTGGTAGCTTAATTCCCGTCCATAGCCAGAGGACTTAATCCCACCAAAAGGCAGGCGGGGGTCAGATTTGACGATCGAATTAATAAAGACACTTCCTGCCTCTAGTTCATTAATCAAGCGATTTTGCTCTTGT
>JANMHD010000024.1:0-4954 GCA_031374985.1 Coleofasciculaceae cyanobacterium OTE_70_metabat_329
CGATTCTTACCCGCCCTTGCTTTCATTGAAGGGGCAAGAATTACCGAACTTCCCGTCCGCCATCATCCCCGCCGCTATGGTCAAAGTAAGTACGGCTTAGGTAGGACTTTTCGAGTAGCGATGGATCTTCTAACCATCTGGTTTATGAAGGAATTCCTCACCCGTCCCATGCACGTTTTTGGCTTATTTGGTCTCTTATCTATGTTTCTAGGATCCTTACTGGGCGGATATCTAACTTTTGTAAAAATATTTTTGGGGGAAAGTATTGGCAACCGTCCCCTATTAATTTTAGCCGTCGTCTTACTCCTCGCCGGAGTGCAGCTATTTAGCTTTGGGCTGTTGGCAGAACTACTCATGCGTACCTACCATGAATCTCAAGGTAAGCCCATTTATCGAGTCCGGGAAGTAGTGGGAGAAGGAGGTACAGGGAGATAGAAGGAGGTACAAGGAGGTACAGGGAGGTAGAGAATAAGAATAACTAGTTAGAAAATTAGATGTCCTTGAGAAAGTTAGTTACAGCAATTTGTGTTCAGATAAGCGGGAAGAAAAACCCTCTTTTCTTGTATGCCCGTTTCTGGTATGCCCGGAGGGCTTTAGGGCTTTAAGCTCCGCATTAACGTGCCGCTACGCTAGTGTAAAGGGAGACTTGAAGATCAAAATCGTAGCTTACTAGATTACGATCTGCTGTAAATACCTTTGATACCATTTTACGAAAACCCTAACCATTATCGCTGGCTGAGCGTAGTCGAAGCCAAAACCCTACCACAAATCTTTGAGCGCTTATCTTCATTTGTAGTGGAAATGTTCCCTTCGACTCCGCTCAGGGAAAGTCTCTAGGCTGAGGATCAAGGCTTTTGCTTAATCCGAACTCACGTTAAATAAACTCCTTTACCTTCTTTACCTTCTCTACCTCCTCCTCTTTACCCCTTCGTCCACCACGCTAAACCATAGTTTTGGACTGGTTCATTAGTTTGATCTTTGTACTGCACTCGAATTTTATACTGGCCAGTTTTAGGTACAGGGCAGAAAATATGCTCCAGACTATCGGCGGGGCTAATAGAGGCACAGGTACTCTGGTTGGGGTCATTACTCTCGATCGGCATTAGATATAGATCAAGATTATTTAAGCCTCGATCGCTAAAAGTTTCCCCTACCTCGTACATCCCGTTATTATTCTTGTCTTGCAAATCTACTAAGCGCTGCCAAGTTAGGGTGATGGCGGCAAAGCTGCCTTGAATTAGGGGTTTTTCTAGGGGATATTCTTGAAATTTTCCTGCTTCTACCTTGCCATAATCCCAACCGATGGGCATTGCTGCTTTTCCGGCTGGCTGTTGCCCCGGACTAAATTGTTGGTAGGCTCGATAGACATTCAGGTGTCCAGTACCCATCTGGAAATCTAGGGGAATTTGAGGATCACTATAGGCATCGGATTCTAGCCAGTTTTTTTCATCTTTTGCTAATACAGTCCGGCTCATACCCAAAAGGTTGCCATCGCCTTGATCCTGCATTTTATCAGCAGAGTTGAGGATCACGGCCTTCATCACCTCTGCCCTCCGGGAATCCACATCCCAGTTAGGAGTTCCTGAACTAGTTTGTCGATCGCCAAATTCCTGCAAGACCGCCACCGTAGCGTTGACATGAGGCGTAGCAAAACTTGTACCGCTGACATTTTCAAACTTACCCCGGAGATTCAATACCGTTACATCATGGCCGGGGGCAGCAATATTGATCGATCGCCTAGGCCCCACATTAATTTCCCGCTCTACCACTGTCCGCCCCACGCCTACGGGAGCAGCGCTTAAGTTAGAAAAATCTATCTTCTTGAAAACTCCATTCCGGCGTTTGGAGTAAGCAACATTCAGCCCGTTGTAATTATCTGTAGGAATTGCAATGCCGCCGCCGCCTTGGTTGCCAGCAATGTTATAGAGGACATTATGGACTCTGGCTGACCAGTCTACACACTTAGTTAACAAGGCATTTCCATCAAGAGTAGCGTTGGGGCGGGGATCCCTAGACAAAGGCTCCCCAAAGCTAAAGTTAATTGCCCGCACATCTCCCCCATTTTGCAAAGCCACATGCTGGGATGCCAAACATTCCTCTGCCTGACCATTGTTGCGGGGGGAACCCACCGCCGAAGAGTACAAATCTGCCATTGGGGCAACTCCGGGAATAGCTTTATCCCGTGACACCATCACCCCAGCCACCATAAAAGCATGGGGGTCTACATTGCGGTTAGCAGTGGGGGATTTATCTTGTAAAAATACTTGAGCCAGATTAATCGGCGGATTCCAAGCCACAATTTTATCAAGGCTAAAAATCCCCGGCCTGCCAATTTCTACCTGCCCGATCGCTACTTTTCTCCCCTGAAGATTATAAGGGGCATTATGAACTCGGATCGCATCCACTCCTTTTTCATCCATAGATGTCCCAGGGGCAAGAGCCATAGTAGGTAGAGCTACACAAGCTAGACCCAGCAATACCCAGCATACCCAAAACCACTTCTTTCGTAATTTTCCTAAAGCCCGCTCCACTGCTTTCCTTAAAATCATTTTTATCCTTATTTAGCTTGTTAATTGATTACCTTATTCCTAAAAATCCTAGCACTCAGATATTAATACTTTGATCCTGAGGCTAAATAGTTGAGAGTCTAAAAAATCTGGTGTGGAGGGAGCGAATAATTCTTAGCCATTCTCCTGTAGGGGTAATGTATCCCAATTCAGCAATGTAGTCTCCGTAGGGGCGATCGCCAATCATGATGGATACATAGAAATTGCGCTGATCCCTATCACAAACATACTCTTGGGTATTATGGGGAGGCGTACAATCAATATCAATATCTGTCGAATCATGAATCCGTAATATCAAATCCCGGCATCCTTGAGATTCTAGGCTTTGCTCATCTCTGGGCGCAATCTCCCAATAAACATAACCCTGATCTGGAGCATGGATATTTAGTTGAATCTGAGTTTTCCCCACTAGAGGCAGTCGGACTCGATTAGACTTTGCTACCCCTAACCATTCATCCGTGGCGGTCAGGTAGCCCAATTCTCCTTGATAATCCCGATAGAGCAATTCACTATCAGTCTTAGTATTTGGCAAATCCTTAACCTGATTAGGCTGATCATTTGGTAAATCCTGAAGAGTTATCGGTGTAATTAATCCTGTTTCTTCGACCGCAAATTGCTGGAAAGTTCCTGCCAAAGATAGCTCTGGGTCAATCCCAGTTACATCATAAACTCTCAGAGCTAGCTTGCTGCCCCCTTGATTTTGGTAAGTAGCTTTGATTGATTCTGGTAATATCCAACTTCCGTTAATAGTTAATTCATCAGTAGGTAGGAGATTAATCCTAGGTAAGGGTTCTTCTACAACAATTTCATCTTTAACTTCATCATCTTTTTGTAATTGAACAACTCCTGTTGTTCCTCCAGTTATTCCCCAGTCCAGACTACTACCACCATCATCAACCGTAGGTACGATCGCCGGCAGGGGAGTATTCATTCCTTCTAATAAGTCTTCAGTCTGAGAATCGATACTAGAGTCAATATCTTTAACTTCTGGATTATCGATCGCTTCTAGATTCTCAATTACCTCAGCCTTGGGTAGCAATACTTCAGGCTCTTCTATCCCTACCTTAGGAGTTATCGGCGGTGACAGATCATTCCATAAATCAACTTCTAAATCTTGAGCAGGATGATCAATTATCCCAGCATCTTTCGTAGAACTGCTCCCATTAACAGGATTCTCATCTATATCAACCTTATCTGCATCAACCTTGTCTGCTACCTTGGGAAGACTAGCTTCCTGCGGAGTTTCATTTTGAGGCTCAAAAGAATTAATAGCTGTAGAGCCAATAGCCGTAACTATACCGGCTCCTAAGCCACCAAGGAAAGGATGAAGGGCTGGAAAATATGCCGGAGCGGACTTTACCAAGGAAACCCAACCACCATCATTAGTTACGCATCCTAGTTCTGCCTGATACTCTCGATCGACCTCAGGAACCTGCAAACTAATCAAAGGAGAGCTAAGAGAGCAATCAACTTGTAGTACCAATTGAGGATTAGTCACATGAGGGTTGATATTAGTTACATCAGTTAGCCGGATAGCTAGATTCTTGCCGCCCTGCCGCCGGAGTCCTTGAATTTTTTCTGGAGATATTTCCCAGTAAACACGGGCAGTTTGACCTGTCTCTGGAGTCAGAATTAGGGTAGATGACTTTTCTGTAGTAGCTCCCCTTTTGCTGCCTAACCACGCCAATAAAAATGGCAACCCTAAGCAGAGAAGCAATAACCACCAAAGAGTGCCATCTCCTCCTTCTCGATTACCCAATTCTGGATTGACTGGGCTAGAAGTAGCTTGAGGGGAGACTTGAGGAGTAACTTGAGCAGTCAAAAATGCTGGTGCAGAATTACCCTCTTTGGTTTCCCTCGCCTTGACGGGGTAAGGGCTAACTATCTCCGTAATTCCAGCCGAGAAAATTAATAGGGTTAAGGAAAGTAGGGATACTTTAGAGGAGTTGGAGTAACGCATGGAGTCTCTGAGTAGCTTGGTTAGTGGTTGTTTATTTAATCAAAGTCCTATTTTGATGCTACCGCCTCTCAGTGCATTTCCTACTTATTCTCTATCAAAAATCCTCAGCTTTTAGAAATAGGAAGGAGATAAATTAACGTACTATGAGGGTAAATCTACCTTCTTCGCCACGTTCAAAGGCATTGACGAGTATTCTATAAACACCATTCCGGGGCAGGGTAATGACTAGTTGGGAATTAGTACTACTACTACTTACATCATCATTTTTATCAATTACTTGCCCTTGATCATCCAAGACCGCCAGAAAAGTATTAAAATCTGGGCTAACTAAATCAATTGTGACCGATTGTCCCGCTTGTCCTTGAAAGTTATAGGTGCGATATAAGCTGCCATCAGATTCCAACACTCTAGCATTCTGGCGATCGAG
>JANMHD010000051.1:0-3163 GCA_031374985.1 Coleofasciculaceae cyanobacterium OTE_70_metabat_329
GCGGCAAATTTTGTGAGGCTTCTAGAGGGCAGCATCACTCCATCGGGTTTCAGGAAACGGCGGGAGCTATTAATAATCGGGGCAACACCTTCAGAACTAGCGATCGATCCCAACAATTCAGAAACACAAATATCTGCCAACTCAGGAATTTCTGTAGTTTGGCCGTCCCCCAGAATCACTTGAATTTTATCTTCTAAACCCAGACTAGCTACACACGCTTTTGCTTGTTGATAAACTCGCTCATTAATTTCTATGGTATAAACTTTCTTCGCTCCAGCAGCACAACAAAACCGTGAAAGAATTGCATCTTTACCAGTCCCAATTTCTACCACAATTTTATCTTTAACTGCCTGATTAATTGAATCTATATAGCGCTCATTTCTTGGCTGATCATTAGTTAAGAAAAAATAAGTTACATCATCATAGTAGATGGGTAAATATACAGCCAAAGAAGGGTTGAGTTTGATTTTGCCGTAGTCTTGGGAAATTAGCCACAGCAGTGCCTTAGTCATTAAAGAATGTTTTTCTACCTTGGTAATTAACCAATCCTGAGATACCAAAAATCCTAGAAGTTGTAAAAGTAGCTGTTTTCGCCCCGATCGGGTTTGTTGCTCTAGATTCTGAGTTAAACCTTGAATAGTTTTTAGTAAGCCCTGCTTAATTTGAGATAACTGGGGCTGGAGGGGACTACGCTTGAGGATAGGGTAGCTCAAGTAGGCCAAGGTCAAGAAAATTACTGTACTGAGAGAAATGGTAACAAAGCTAGAGCTAAAGGCGGCTTCAGGATTAAAGGGCATAGTAAAAGGTAGTTTATTGGGAGTTAATATCGCAATCCTAAAAGAAACTTTTGGAGCAGGCAATTAAAATTATGCCGATAAGAACAGAGTCCAGCATTGCGGACTAAAAGAACAAGTTTGCTTATCCCGAACTGAGGTTAATTTAGCAAGATTTATCGTGAGAATCCGGGTAATATAGAAAACCTAAAGATTTCTTCGGAAAAATGCTCTCTATCTCCGTAAATTTTCAAAATTTATCTTGGGTAGGGAGCAGTTAGACATTTGAAAGTAGGGCTACTTTGCTTTTTTTCAGTTTAGTCGCTACGATCGAAGTAGTTCCTCTTAAAAAAAGGAATTTTAATCTTAATATTAATTTGCTCTTGGTTTTGCCTAGTGATGTCTCCCAGTCATAGTCCAACTCCCGATTTCCAGACTGAATTTAAGTTCGATGATATTGAATCTGCTCTCCAAGACCTAAAGAATGGTCGGTCAATCATTGTGGTAGATGATGAAGGGCGAGAAAATGAGGGAGATTTGATTTGTGCTGCCCAGTTTGCGACCCCGGCCATGATTAACTTTATGGCAGTTTATGCTAGGGGACTAATCTGCCTAGCCATGATGGGCGATCGCCTTGATGCTCTAGACCTGCCCTTGATGGTGACTAATAATACCGATAGCAATCAAACCGCTTTCACCGTCAGCATTGATGCTTCGCCCCATCTAGGGGTCAGTACCGGAATTTCTGCTGAAGATCGGGCCAGAACAATTCAAGTCACTATTAATCCTGAGACTAGACCCCACGATCTGCGTCGTCCGGGGCATATTTTTCCGTTGCGATCGCGGAGCGGCGGAGTCCTCAAACGAGCAGGTCATACAGAAGCGGGGGTAGACCTCCCAAGATTAGCTGGCTTGTATCCAGCGGGGGTAATCTGCGAAATTCAAAATCCTGATGGTTCTATGGCTCGGCTACCAGAATTGATTGAGTATGCCCAACTTCATGAGTTAAAAATTATTAGTATTGCGGATTTAATTAGCTATCGACTCCACCACGAGCGCTTTGTCCGCCGGGAGACGATCGCCCAACTTCCTTCCCAGTTTGGGCAGTTTCAGGTCTATGCCTACCTGAATACGCTAGATAATTCTGAGCATTTAGCCATTGTCAAAGGTGATCCAGAGGAATTTAAGGGCAAGCCCGTCGTAGTTAGAATGCACTCGGAATGTTTGACAGGGGATGCCCTAGGTTCCCTCCGCTGTGATTGCCGTCTCCAACTCCAATCGGCAATGAAAATGATTGAAAGTGCTGGTTCAGGAGTTGTGGTATATCTGCGGCAGGAAGGGCGGGGTATTGGCTTGATTAATAAGCTCAAGGCTTATTCCCTACAGGATTTGGGTATGGATACAGTGGAGGCTAATGAAATGTTGGGCTTCCCCGCCGATCTGCGTAATTATGGGGTAGGGGCGCAAATTCTTAATGATTTGGGGGTGAGCCAAATTCGGTTGATTACTAATAATCCCCGGAAGATTGCCGGATTAAAGGGCTATGGGCTGGAAGTGGTCGATCGCTTGCCCCTGTTGATTGAAGCTAACGATTATAACTCCGCCTATCTAGCTACCAAAGCTACTAAGTTGGGACATTTATTGCTGCAAACCTATCTAGTCAGCGTGGCGATTCAATGGCGGGATGAGCCTAGCTTAGCCGATCGCTACGAGCGCCTAGAAAAGCTCCGCTACTTAGCTAAGTCTCAAGATATTTTGTTGCAAGAAGATACTCGGCCTGTAGCGATCGCTGTGTTTAGTAACCCATCTTTGGTGTTTCACTTGGGTTTAGACCAACCCGGACTAGCTGCCCCTGATTGGTACAAACAAGCCGATCATCCCTATCGTCAAGGGATTCAGACTATGCTTCAGCAAGTAAATACTTGGGCTGGGGTAAGTCATCTAGAGATTTTGATCTCCGCTGGTTCTGATCCCCTAATTGGTCTACAAATTCAGTTACAAAGAGAAACTCAACTACGGACTAACTTGTTAGCTACCTTAGCTGGGGAACTGCAAACTCAAAAGATTTACCGTTTTATTGCAGATGTTTAATTATGCCAGTTCCACCTAAATTGACTTTAGTTACAGGCCCGGCTCGATCGGGCAAAAGCGAAGTAGCGGAAGCCCTAGCCACAGCTACAGGAAAAAGAGTTATTTATGTTGCTACGGCGATCGCAGACCCTACCGATCTTGAATGGCAAGCTAGAATTAGCCAACATCAACAGCGCCGTTCCTCTAGTTGGCAAACTCTAGCCGTACCAACGGACCTAGCTCCAGTGCTGCAAACTGCCGATCCGGAAAGCTGTCTACTTATAGATTCTTTGGGTACATGGGTGGCAAATTTATTGGAG
>JANMHD010000112.1:0-1711 GCA_031374985.1 Coleofasciculaceae cyanobacterium OTE_70_metabat_329
CTCTTATCCAGTTTCATCATCATATATTTATCATATCTAATAAACAAAATGAGGAGGATGAGTAGACATGGAAAGCAATATGCCTAGTTTTCAGCTATTTTTTCAGACTGTAGATAATATGGCGATCGCCCTAGATTTAGAAGCACCACAAATAGTAGTTCTTGAGAAATTAAGATTATTACCGATCGGAACTTTGGGACGCACCCTAGCATATTTTTTGGCAACTAATAACTTAGAACCTCTAACTGGCGGCTTTCGCCGGAAACAACTTCATGACAGCGTCCATGTTCTCACCGGCTACGGCACTGATCTAATTGGGGAAGCAGAAATTCAAGCATTTCTTCTAGGAGCCAAATTTCATCTTGCCCAAATTGTGATTGGGTCTGGCTTGTTCTACCTAATCCACCGAAAAATACCGGATTATGACCTCAGGAGCTTAAAAAATAGATTAACCGCAGCCTTCGATCGAGGTCGGAACTCCACTTTCAATGTAGATACTTGGCAGCCAGAGTCACAATGGCAAATGCCATTAGAAGAAGTAAGAAAAACTTACTCTTTGTAATTTCCATCAGAGAATAAATTAAGCTGACACACAACTTTGAAACTTAGGCTATTAGTTAATAACTTCTCAGAAAAATTTCTAGAAATTGTTATAGTAGTCTTTTTCAGTTTGGGTTTGGGGTTGGAGCATTTCAAAATTAGAAGTGTCATACATATATCTTGTCACTTCTTCTTCTAGGCGATGAATCAAATAGGGTTCAAGAATACTAGTCTGTCGGAGAGCGGCAAGGTAGCCGTCGATATAAAGTCTTAAATCATCGAATCTATAACCCCGATTCCACATTTCCACAAGGGCATCGGTAAGTTTTTGGTAATAACGGATAGTTTGGCTGTCGGTCAACATAAAACGGTTTTGTGGGTAGGATATTAATTTATTTTAACTAATCACAGCAGTTTTCCTATAAATGTAATACACCACATTAGGGGTCATGATTGCTGTAATTTAGCTTATGGGTAGGTAGTGATCTCGTACCCAAGTTGCCCTAGCAGGAAGTTTTATTATCCCTTGGGCAACTTTTGATGCCAAGTTAATTGAGGGTTACGAGCCGCTTTTGCCTCATCCACTTTACCGATCGCTAAATTATGGGGAGCATGGTTGACAAATTCCGGGTCTTGCTCAATTTCGTGGTCTATCTTAATTAAAGCATCTGCGAACTGTCTTAGGGTAGTGGGGGTTTCCGTCTCGGTGGGTTCAATCATCAACGCTTCGGGAACGATCGCCGGCCAATACATAGTGGGCGAATGGAAACCATAATCTAATAACCGCTTGGCAATTCCCCCGGCACTAGTTCCGGCTTTTTTTTGCTTCAGAGCAGAAACCACAAATTCATGCATACAGGGCTTATGACTATGGGATGGCGTGTAATGTGCCGCTAGGAGATGGCGGAGGAAGTTGGCATTGAGAATGGCATCTTGGCTAGATTGCCGTAAGCCATCTGCCCCTAGGGTAGTGATGTAGGTAAAAGCCCTAACCATGACCCCAAAGTTACCGTAGAAGCCTTTGATTCTGCCGATCGACTGAGGATAGTCAGATTCCATATAGTAGCGGTCGCCTTCTTTCAGTACCCGTGGTTTAGGCAGAAAAGGAGCTAATTTCTCATTAGCCACCACCGGACCACAGCCGGGGCCACCACCACCGTGGGGAGTAGAG
>JANMHD010000482.1:0-3302 GCA_031374985.1 Coleofasciculaceae cyanobacterium OTE_70_metabat_329
AGTAATTTTAGGATAGGCAATCTTAGAAGCAGTAGCGATCGCTATTTCCAAATCTTTAACTAGCTCCGGTTGTAGCCTAACTTGCTCATCTAAATTTTCCCAAGTTAGAAGTTGATGAAACTGTTGTTCTGCCTTATCAAAATTACCCTGTTGCTGAGAAATGCCTTGGTTATTATATTGATCATAAATCAGCAATTCTGGCAAGCTGGGCATATCAGGTGCTTGAGGAAAATTTGGTAGAACTGGTGCTCCTGGATATCCCGGTATATCGGGTGATTCAGGAGATTTTGGGGTATTAGGAATATCAGGGATATTGGGTATTTCTGGAGATTTTGGTAAATCTGGCGGCAATTCTGGGGATTCAGGAATTTCTGGCGATTCTGGTATAGGATTCGCTAATCTTTTTTTGAGGTCGGTTTCTAAGGAATACAAAGAAGTAGGTATCATAGACATAGAAAGAAAAGTTTTATGTTTGTATGGTTTTAAGATTTCAAGGATTAATACGAGCCATCGCCCAAGTAGCATAGGAACCGATCGGACTCCACAGTAAATAAGGTAGGAGTAACCAAGCTGCCCCAGTAGAGATGTTGCCAACGCTTAGGGTGAGACTCAGCCCTAGACCAAAGCCGATTAAACCTATCCAAGTTCCTAGACGGAGATTCCGTGATTGCAGAGTAATCGGCACATAGGCAATAATCACAATCTCTAAAACTAGATAAAATGCCATCATCGACCAGCCCCGGAAACTTCCTTTTTCTACTTCCCAGACAAGATAAGCAGAGATAGCTCCACAAATTAGAATCACTGTCCAAATTACCGGAATTAGTATTTCAAAAGACAGCCAACGAGGCCGGCGGAGTTGATTGAACCATCTACGATCGCTAGCCGATACTAGATTGGATCCAAAGGAAACTAATAAAGTAACTAGGGCGATCGTTACTCCAGGAGCATTAACTTCTAAAAAATTTAATATATTACTAATTAAAGAATTAGAGTTTTCTGGAGATAAATTCATCATGACTTCAAAATTCAAAGATTTACCTGCCTTCTGCAACTTTTATTCGGCAACTTTAATTAAGTATGACACGCTCATAATTAAGATTATGTTGTACTTAAAAGAACAATGTATATCTTGCATGAAAACTTTGCAAATCTTACCCTAATTTTGTCTATAGCAGTCCTAAATGGCGAACCCTTCGGGTGCGCCATTCCAAACCATTTATAGTTTGTAAATCAATTAGGATCACTATATAAATAATTAGTATAAGAATTAAAAAAATTAAGGTATTGAGCAAGTTAGATTTTGTGCTTTTAAGATAATTATCGACCTAAAAAAAGCTAAAAAAAGCCTACACCTCTGGAGTTGGGCATAGGCTATGAGACAAAATTAAAAGACAAGAATTACACTACTATGGAGATAAGGAAGCCTTCCCTGGTTCAGGCGCTCGCATTTCATTTAAAGAAAGGTTAGGAGTTGCAGTATAAACGGAATCTAGTAGAACTTCTAGAACATCAGAGGCTCTAGCAACCTCGATCGCTTGATGAGTAATTAATTCCCCTACATTAAGAATCACTTCATCTTTTAGATCTAAAATCACCCTAGTTACCGGACGACCCAAAGCTCCCTTAATTCTTTTCTCTTCAATAGCTTGAGTGCCTTGATCTTGTAGATGACTGGCAGTTTCTTTCACCTGCTCCCACAGACCCTTAGCTCCTTCCTTAACTTGGTGACCCACATTAGAACCAGTAGTTTTCAGAGTATCAGTGGTAGTTAAACCAACAGCTTCTAATAAAGCTTGTTCCCGATGATGGGTTTTAGCTCTAGAAATTACTAAAGGAGTGACGATTTGTCCTTCCACTGCCACAACGGAGCCTTCAGGCGTAAAAATCATCTGGTTAACTCGCCGACCTAGGGCTTGGTCAACACCCATATTTGCCCCGATATTTGCTACAGTCCCCGTCAATTTTTCTCCCACTCCACTAAATTTTTCTCCTAGTTTATCTTTAACACTTCCCCCGGCTGCGTAATAGAGTTCATCTAGGAGATTAAGATTCCGCGCCATCAAAATATGAGCAGGATTAATAATCTGTCCTTCCTGAATCAAATATTTTCCATCAGCTGTTTCTAGGGTTCGTTGAGAAACTTTCCCTAAGGCAAAAGCCTCCTGGTCTTCAGGATTAATAACTGCATTAGTAAAACTCGTATTTGCTTTTTGGCTAACTTCTTGTAATTTAGCGCTTGTTAGCTGAGTAGCTTCTTGGAATTTAGCTCCCGTCAGTTGGGCAGCTTCTTGAGCTTTTTCACTAGAAGTCTGAGCTATTTCCTGAACTTTGTCCCCCGCAGTTTGGAGGGCAGCCCTAATGCCTCCTACTTGCTCTTCCATCAGATCAGCAGTTTCCGAAGGTACAAAAGCTATATCTTCACCAATTTTGAGAGTGTCAGGAGCAGGCACAAAAGAACGTCCAGAATAGGTATCAGCAAAAATACCTCCTGACACTTCATAGCCTTCAATTACTCCACTAACATCATCAAAATAAAGGTCTACCATAGTGCCGAGATCACGACCATCAAGGGTCATAATTTTAGTTCCTTTGAGGACATTATCTCTTTCTAAGATACGCTGAATTTGGGGAAATTCAATGGCAGGAGCGATCGCATTTCTAGAGGCCACAATTACTGCATCATTCCCGATCGCTTGGACACTACTTAGAGGTAGTACTAGGGCATTGCTAAACCATCCCCCCTCATCTACCAGAAATCCTAGTAGTAGATTATTTTCTTGATCAAAAATCAAATCTACAATATTATTAAACTCTTCCCCAGAGTCGAAGGCGACTACAGGTTTACCAATCATCCCTTTGCCATTACGCATCTCTAATGTCCTCCTATTCTTATGAAAGTCTTGAGCAAGTTTCGTGAAATCTTTGTAAAGTTTTTGTGAAATATAAACCTACAATTAACCTACAATTAGTTAAACTAGTAAAGCCTAATTGATAGCTATGGATGGGGTTAGTTTATTCGTGCAGGTTGATTAGTATTCTCCCGACCAAAGTTAGGGACATAGTTAACTACCCCAAAATATTCTAGGGCTACTGCTCCTAAAGCAGCTATCAACAAAATCAATCCAACGTACAAACTAGAATTAGTTTTTTTTCCGACAAGTCTAGGCATATATTTTCTCGCAAATTTGTTTGTTTTATTTGCATAAAGAAGTGCAGCTATCTCTATTTCTTAATAATGACAATAGAATGTTTGATCTCTTGAATGAATTGATGAAGTTGGTTTACTACGTAACAAAAAG
>JANMHD010000483.1:0-5077 GCA_031374985.1 Coleofasciculaceae cyanobacterium OTE_70_metabat_329
ATTGTTTTCCCAGAAATTAGCATTTAATAGTGCGTCAATATCTTGGCTAAATTGCCATGTGTCGGGAAACTTGGTTTGAATATATTCTATTCTGACGATCGATAGTGCAGTTAAAAATGACTCTTCAAAAGCATCAGAGAACACTCGCCTTAGGCTAGGAGACTGTCTGAGGATTTTTCTTAGCTCACTGCGCTGATGCAGGATAGTTACTACCCAGCCTCGATCGCAATCAGGTAGATCAACATAGCAGCGCTTGAGAATATGTTCTAGTAATCTTTCTAACCGACTTTCTAGCTCCCGCCTATCTCTGCCTGCCAAACCTTCCAACTCCTCGATTAAATTTGTAATGTCTAGATTATGGAAATCCCCAACCTGTAACTGGGCGATCGTTTGCTCTAGCCATAGGTTTAGGTCAGATTCATAGAGACTCTGTTGCGGATTATTTGGTTTGGCGATCGCCTGCGTCATCTGCCCCACCTCTTACTTCTTAGTACAATACTTAGTATATGTCATAAAAATATGTAATTATGCCTAATTATTTCCTGCTATGTTTTTGTCTCCTTTTCTCCCTTTAAGTAGAATTAGCTAAAATCATTTCCCATTCTTCTGAAGATAGAGGTTGAGAGATAATCTCTAGCCCAAAACAATCTCTAGCAGCTTGGATTAGGGTTTCAATAATCACCTCTGGTGCTAGGGGAATTGGGGTTGGGGTGGGGGGGGAGATACCGAAGACTTCTAGGAATAAGGGTTTATCTAAATCTAATAGCATGGAGCCGTGCTGCAAGATGGCATTTCCCTGTCGGAGTTGGGCACTACCAATAAATTTTTCTCCTTGGAGGGTGATTAGGTCTGCCGCTGTGGCTGTGCCAAAACAACTAGGATTATGAATATAGCCCCTGCCTGCATCCCCAAAAACTAGCTCTCTCCCAAGCGATCGCCATCCCCGCACCAAAAAGCTACAAAGATAACAGTAGGCATCTCGATGAGTTTTTTTTAAATTAGATAACACCACCATGTAGGTTAAATCTCCTGCATGTAGCACTGCCCTGCCCCCAGTGGGACGGCGCACAATTTCTACCGGCAGCTGATTCCAGTGATCAGGATAGGATTTTTGGTGATAGCCCAGAGAGATGGTAGGCTGCTCCCAAGTATAAAAACGAAGACTAGGGGGTTGTTTGCCTTGGAGGTGTTGGGTCAAAAGCCAATGATCGATCGCCATCTGTACCCGACCACTAGCATTAATGGGGGGAATCACACGCAGGAGCATAGTTTTAGGGATCTATTAGGAATCTATAGGGCAGCAATAATTTTTGCTAGGGCAAAATCCTTAGTAGTCAAACCCCCTTGATCATGGGTAGTAAGAGTAATTTTTACCTTATTGTAGGAAATGTATAAATCTGGGTGATGACTCGCTGCCTCCGCAGGAGCAATAATTTGATTGACAAAATTCATTGCGGCCACAAAATCAGGAAATTTGCGATCGCACTGTAATTCTTTCCCTACCACCGACCAACTAGGGGGTAAGGATCCTACTTGTTCTTTAATCTCTGCTTCTGTAAGTATCATAAAAATTTTGTCCTAAGGAACGTGAATTTTAGGGAATTGTGCAGACACACCCAAAAGCTTGCTTCTCATAAACTTTTAGGGATTGCTATATTGCCTATTTTAGGGGTAATTTTTGGCGAATTAATGGTTTAGTCGGTAATAATATTGACTATGGCTTACCAGTACCTAAAAATCTCTGAACTTTATGAATAACTTTTTTAAGCAAATTACTGCTAGTGCGATCGGGACTCTAGTAGGACTACTAATACTCGTGGGGACTGGGGCTGGAGGCCTAGTATTGTTGGTAGCAGCAGTGTCCTCTGGGGATAAGGAGCCTAAGGTGAAGGACAAGTCGGTGTTGGTATTGGATCTATCCGTGAGTATTGCCGATCGAACCCTTGGGAATGGGCGGAGTTTGTTGGGGGGCGATCGCTCTAGTATCAGCCTTCGTACCGTACTAGAGGCCATCAAGCAAGCTACCCAAGATGAAAAAATTGTCGCTCTTTACCTAGATAGTAGTGGTGGTAGGGGGGGGACAGGATTTGCAACTCTGCGGGAAGTCCGCCAAGCTCTAGAAAAATTTAAGGCCAAGGGCAAAAAGATTATTGCTTACGATGTGGACTGGACAAAGGCAGATTACTATCTGGGATCGATTGCGAATGAAATAGTGATTAACCCCATGGGCAGTATTGAAGTAGATGGGGTTAGTGTGGAAGAAGCATTTTTTGCTGGAGCCTTGGCTAAGTATGGAGTCGGCGTGCAGGTAGTCCGGGCTGGTAAGTATAAATCCGCTGTAGAGCCTTTTACATCCCAGAAACTTAGTCCCGAAAATCGTCAACAAACTCAAGGTCTGATAACTAGTATTTGGGGAGAATTTATAAATACTGTCAGCACTAGCCGCAAGCTCACCCCAATGCAGATTCAAAATATGGCTGATAACCAAGGGGTAATTCCGGCGATCGAGGCACAGCAGCAAAAATTAGTAGATAAGGTGGGCTATCTAGATCAGGTAGTTGATGATTTGAAGAAATTAACCGGAGCAGACTCAGACGCAGAGAGCTTTAACCAGATTAGTATCAAGAGTTATAGCCGTAATCAAGCTGAAAAGGTGAAATCTAGTAGTAATAAAATTGCTGTAATTTATGCCCAAGGGGAAATTGTGGATGGGGATGGCTCTCCAGCCCAAGTGGGGGGAGATAGTTTTGCCAAGGAACTGCGGGAACTCCGGGGTGATGAATCTGTGAAGGCTGTAGTGCTACGGATTAATAGTCCGGGGGGCAGTGCCACAGCTTCAGAACAAATTCTGCGGGAAGTACAGTTAACTAAGCAAAAAAAGCCCGTAATTATTTCTATGGGCAACTATGCAGCTTCCGGGGGCTACTGGATTGCCACCTATGGCGATCGCATCTTTGCTGAACCCACTACCATTACTGGCTCGATCGGTGTATTCGGCTTGTTGTTTAATGTAGGAGAAATTAGTAAACAAAATGGCGTTACTTGGGACACAGTGAAAACTGGCAAACTTGCCGATGCCCAGACTATCTCTCGCCCCAAAACTCCCCAAGAGTTGGCAATCTATCAGAAATCTGTGGATCAAGTTTATAATCAGTTTCTGGCTAAGGTGACGGAATCTCGCAAGCTGCCCCGCCCCAAGGTGGAAGAAATTGCCCAAGGTCGGGTCTGGTCTGGAAAAGAGGCTAAGGAGATAGGTTTAGTAGATGAATTGGGAGGGATAGATGCGGCGGTCGCCTATGCTGCTAAGACGGCTAAGTTAGGAGATGATTGGGAAGTAGAGGAGACGACTAAGGAGCGATCGTTGCCAGAACAACTTATGGAAGCTTTCCAATCTGCCCAAGTCAATAGTCAACCCCAAGACCCCATTACTACAGAAATTCAAAAGCTCCAAGCCCAACTATCTGCCCTCAAAAGTTTTAATGATCCCCAGAGTATTTATGCTCGCCTGCCGTTTAATTTAGAAATTAAGTAGGTGAGGCGATGGAGTATAACAAGGTACAGGAATGAAAGAAAATTAATAATTCATGTTAATTTTGATACTTTTAGTTGTCTCACAGATTTCTACCATGATAAAGGATAATAACTGAAATTCTAATTTTTAATCAGATTAGGCTTAATCAAGTAACTTATTTTTTGTGCGTAGAATAATCGAGATTTATTAATCATGAAATCCCGCAGTCCTGTAGTTAAAGAAAGACGTGAATATAATACTTGGGTAGCAAATGAAACCCTAGAAGATTATTCCCTACGTTACGCTCCTAAATCTTTTCGGAAGTGGTCTGAGTTGTTTGTAGCTAATACTGCTTTGGGGGGAATTTCTTTTTTAGCCTTAGAAGCGATCGGGGGTTCTCTAGTAATTAATTATGGTTTTGCCAACTCTTTCTGGGCGATCGTGGTGGTAGGTTTGATTATTTTTCTGACCGGATTACCCATTGTTTACTATGCAGCAAAATATAATATTGACATGGATTTGCTGACTAGAGGTGCGGGGTTTGGTTATATTGGTTCCACCATTACTTCCTTGATTTATGCCTCTTTTACCTTTATTTTCTTTGCCCTAGAAGCGGCAATCATGGCTCAGGCACTCCAGCTATATTTTCATCTACCCCTAGCTTGGGGCTATCTTCTCTGTTCGTTGATAATTATTCCTTTAGTATTCTATGGAGTTACTTTAATTAGTCAATTGCAACTTTGGAGTCAGGCCATTTGGCTATTCCTGATGATTTCTCCCTACTGGTTTATTCTGCACAAGGAACCAGAGGCAATTAATAATTGGCTACATTTTGCTGGAACAGTAAGTCATAGCTCTGGGTTTAATCCTCTTCTGTTTGGGACGGCAGCGACAGTTTCTTTTTCCCTAATTGCCCAGTTGGGAGAGCAGGTGGACTACCTGAGATTTCTGCCAGAAAAGCAGGAAAGTAATCGGGTTCAATGGTGGTTGGCGGTGATTCTTGCTGGGCCTGGTTGGATTATTATCGGTGGGGCAAAGCAGTTGGGTGGGGCTTTTTTGGCAACTTTGGCTATTAGTCATGGCTTAACTATTGGAGAAGCAAAACAACCGATTACTATGTATTTGGGTGGCTTTACAGATATGTTCAGCAATCCTCAGGTAGTGCTAGCGATCGCTACTCTGTTTGTGGTCATCTCCCAAATTAAAATTAATGTCACCAATGCCTATGCTGGTTCCCTAGCTTGGTCAAACTTTTTTTCTCGCCTCACCCATAGTCATCCCGGTCGGGTAGTGTGGCTGGTGTTTAATGTGGCGATCGCCCTCTTATTAATGGAGTTGGGAGTATTTGAAACCCTAGAAACAGTATTAGGACTATATTCCAATGTAGCGATCGCTTGGATAGGGGCTTTGGTAGCAGACTTGGTGATTAATAAACCCTTGGGTCTAAGTCCTAGTTATATTGAATTTAAGCGAGCTTATCTCTACAACTTTAATCCTGTGGGTTTCGGGGCGATGAGTGTTGCTTCGATAATTTCCATCCTTGCTTTTGTGGGAGTTTTTGGAGCT
>JANMHD010000162.1:0-4653 GCA_031374985.1 Coleofasciculaceae cyanobacterium OTE_70_metabat_329
TAGGGGTGAAAATATAATACCCAGATTCTCTTGCCTGAGTCTGAGCTTCCTCGGCTATATCTCTTGCTACCCCCCCAACTTTAGGTATAGCCTAGAATGGTTAACTTCTTCCATTCTGTTGATAAGTTTTCCTTAGTAATAATTTTGAGGAGATTTTATAGACAGCAGGTATGGCAGTTGCCAAGTAAGCTATATTTACGCAAATCTTAACATTGATTAGCAAATAATTGTCTATTACCTAGTTATTAACTAATTACTTGCTAGTCATAGTGTAGGCGATCGCTTACTATTTGCTAGTGCCATCAGCCTCTATTATGATTTCTAACCTTACTTAACGTGAGTTCGGGATAAGAAATCCCCCTCATCCCCTTCGCCCCTTGTGGGAGAAGGGAAGTAAGACTAAATTTTCTTGTTCCCTCTCCCGTTCTGGGAGAGGGCTAGGGTGAGGGTTCCGGCTTAACCCGAACTCACGTTACTTAGGGCGCAAAGCCTTACACTCTAAGAAAATTTCTGAAAAGAATCATGAGTTATGCCTACATTTATTACTTGGCTTGCAACCTGCTGTAAAGTCATTACTCAGGTTATCCCTACGATATAAGTCCTCCACAACTTAAGGTTTTTGTCTGGAAATTCAGGGGGTGTTATTGTATTTATATATACTATTAATAAGATAGCCCTAGAAAAATTAATTAGGGATTAAGCCTTCAAGTCTATCTTTTGTCAAAATTTTGTACTTAATAATTTACAGAGACTATATTTGTCATAAGTAGCCATGTTCATAAAATCATCAGAAAAAATTGTTAACTTAGATATAGATATTCTCTTGCATCGAATTACTCGCCGAATTCATCAAGCGATCGATCTACAAAGTATTCTCAATACTACAGCGCAGGAAGTCCAGCAGTTTTTAGGAACTGACCGGATCAAAATCTATAAATTTCACCCCGATGGGAGTGGACAGGTAGTTGCTGAGTATTTGGGGAGCGATCGCCGCTTACCCTCCCTCTACGGTCTTAACTTTCCGGCAGATGATATTCCCGCAGAATCTCGACAACTATATATTGATGCCCAAATTCGGACAGTGGTAAACGTAGAGTTGGGATTGATTGGGCAGAGTCGGTTACGAGATACGGAAACTGGAGAGATTTTTGAAAAAGACTGGACTTTGCGCCCCTTGCATCCTTGTCACAAGGAATATTTAACCGTGATGGGGGTGAAATCTTCTATGGGTGTGCCAATCCTCCAACAAGGAAAACTATGGGGATTATTAGTATCTCATCACGCAACCCATCATGTGATTACCGAGGAGCATTTGCAGGGAATTAAATTAATTGTGGATCAACTAGTGATCGCCATTACCCAGGCTAGTACTTTAGCTCAAGCTCAGGAGAAAGCCGCCCAAGAAGCTTGTATAAATCATATTTCTGCTCTATTACATAACCTAGACCAAGCAGATTTTGCCCAAGCCCTAACGGAAAGCGTGGCAGCTCTTGGGGGTTCTGGGGGCAGGTTATTTTTCCAACCCCAACTTTTGGGAGTACCCCAATCGAGGGAACAGCAGCCTAAGCTTTTTACCACAGGAACTCAACCTCTCCTCCATGAACGATCGCCCTCCACCGCCATAGAGGAATACCACGGCTGGGTAGAGCATTTTCAGGCAGGAGATCAGGAAACCTGGGCGATCGATGACATTTATCAAGTAAGTGCTTTACGGAATCTCCAACCAACTTTCCGCAACACCGCCATCAAAGGCTTATTAATCATCCCCCTGACTGTCCGGCAACAAATTATCGGTTATTTGAGTATTTTCCGGGATGGGTTTAACTCAGAAACCCTGTGGGCAGGGGAATTTGATCCAGATGCCCGGCAGTCCTATCCCCGGCAGTCTTTTGATTTGTGGCGACAATCTGTTACAGGCTCAGTCAAACCTTGGCTTGAGGGAGATAAGCTCTTGGCAACTGCCCTCAGCCAGCAGTTTTCCCTAGCGATCGAACAACACGAACTCTACCACCAAATCCAAGCACTCAACACCAACCTAGAACACCAAGTCGAAGAGCGGACTCTCCAACTCCAACAAAGTAATACTCAACTGGCGAAGGCACTCCAAGACCTACAACAAGCCCAAACCCAGCTAATTCAAACGGAAAAGATGTATAGCTTGGGGCAGTTAGTGGCAGGAGTTGCCCATGAGATTGATAATCCGGTGAATTTTATCCACGGTAATTTGATTCATGTGGGGGAATACACAAAATCACTGATTAGTATTTTGGAATTATATCAATTAGATAATGCTCAACCTAATCAAGATATCCGGGAGGCAGCCAAAGCGTTGGAGATGGAGTTTTTAGTGGAGGATTTGCCCAAGACGATTACTTCTATGAAGGCAGGAACAGAGCGAATTCGGCAAATCGTAGCATCTTTGCGAAATTTCTCCCGTCTTGACCAGTCAGATCTAAAAACTGTGGATATCCATGAAGGCATCAATAGCACCTTGATGATTCTGCACCATCGCCTGAAGGCAAAATCTGGACAACCCGGCATTGAGATTGTGAAAGAATACGGGGTGCTGCCTCTGGTGGAATGCTACGCTGGCTCTCTTAATCAAGCATTTATGAACTTATTGAGTAGTGCGATCGACTCTTTGGAGTCACGCAATGGGAACGACTCTTTGGAACCACGGGACGGGCATTCTGGAGGGGTTGACCTTCCAGAGCGATCGGCTCTAGGAGCAAATCCACCAAAAATTACGATCGAAACTACCTTAATAAATAAAGATCAAGTAGCGATCAAAATTGCTCATAATGGTCTAGGGATAACTCAAGAACAGCAAGATCATTTGTTTGATCCTTTCCAGTCAGTAAAACCAAGCAAAAAAAGTAGTGCCTTGGGTTTATCCATCAGCTACCAAATTATTGCTAATCAACACAAAGGAACCTTAGTTTGCAGTTCTGCACCAGAACAGGGAGTAGAATTTGCTATTACCTTGCCCTTACGTCAAATACCCTAGAGCAATATCATGGCAGAATATCTAGACCTTGCGCCTTTCATTGATCATGCCCTCTTGGATCCTTGTGCTACCCCAGAAATGGTAATTCAGTACTGTGAAGAGGCCGATCGCTATAACTTTGCTACGGTATGTATCTATCCCAGTGCTGTCCGTCAGGCAGCAGAATTACTCTACAACCGAAAGCCCAAGGTTTGTACGGTGATTGGCTTCCCCACAGGAGCTACTACTCCCGGAACAAAGCTCTACGAAGCTCAGGAGGCAGTGGAGCATGGGGCGGCAGAATTAGATGTGGTACTAAATCTGGGTTTATTGAAGGCAGGAAAAAAGGAGGAAGTATATCGAGAGATTGCGGCAATTTGTGAGGCGATCGATCGACCAGTCAAAGCTATCCTAGAGACGAGTCTCCTGACCCCAGAAGAAATTCGCCTCGGTGCAGCTATTTGTCTAGATGCGGGGGTTGCTTTCCTGAAAACCAGTACTGGCTGGCGGGGGGGCGCAACAGTAGAGGATGTACGCCTGCTGCGAGAAATTACTGGGGGATCTGTGGGCATCAAAGCCTCTGGGGGGATTATAACCTACGATCAAGCAGTAGAGCTAATCCACGCTGGAGCCACCCGCTTAGGGACTTCTCGTGGAGTCAGCTTAATGGAGCAGTTAAAAGAATTAGCTTCTTAACCTATATCTACAGAACTTTTCATTTAAATACAGCGAGACGATCCCCCTAAATCCCCCTTCAAAAGGGGGACTTTAATCTATTTGATATCCTGCTTCAAAAGGAGAACTTTGAACCCAGTTTCTTTTCCCCCTTTTGAAGGGGGGCTAGGGGGGATCCTTCAGTATCTATGGCAAAAGCCGACCTATTTTAAAATATTTCCTGCAATCTTATGACGATCGCTTTAGGCTTGGGGCAAAGTATTATTTCTAGCCAAATCCGGGAACAAGCCTCTATCCTTGGGTTTCATAAAATTGGTATTGCAGCACTAGACCTACCAGATGGGGCAGAGGCACATTTACAAACTTGGTTAGCTCAAGGTTATCACGCAGATCTGGAGTGGATGGCTAGACCTCAGAGCCGAGATGTGAGATTACTCCTGCCGGAGGTGCGATCGATCCTCAGCCTTGCCCTTAACTACTACACCCCTCACCAGCATTCCACCGACCCGAAAATAGCTAAAATCTCTCGCTATGCTTGGGGTCGAGATTACCACAAGGTGATGAAGAAAAAGCTCAAGACATTATCTCAATGGCTAGAAGCGCAACATCCAGAGATTAAAACTCGCTACTACGTTGATACTGCCCCCATCCAAGATAAGGTCTGGGCAGAACGATCGGGGCTGGGGTGGATTGCCAAAAATGGAAATCTAATTACCAAAGATTACGGTAGTTGGGTCTTTTTGGGGGAGATTTTAACTAATTTGGAACTAACGCCCGATCGCCCCCATACCCAGCATTGTGGTAGTTGTACTCGTTGTATGGATGCTTGCCCAACTAAAGCGATCGTCCAACCTTTTGTAGTGGATGCAAATAAATGTATTGCCTATCATACGATTGAGAACCGTAACCCAGAGTTACCCTCAGATATTTCCCCAAAGCTCGATCGGTGGGTGGCTGGTTGTGATATTTGTCAAGATGTCTGCCCGTGGAAC
>JANMHD010000166.1:0-2986 GCA_031374985.1 Coleofasciculaceae cyanobacterium OTE_70_metabat_329
TTACCAACCTATTTGCAACTACAAACTGTTTTAGCTCAACCAACAGTTAACCAAAATTCAGCGCAGAATATAGAAGCCGATCGCCTATTTCAAGAAGCAGAGCAATTAGTAAATAATGAAACTAAATTTGTTCAAGCTGTCTCAAAATATCAACAGGCTTTAAGGCTTTATCGTCAGAGTGGGGATACAACTAAGGCAACTGCAATTCGGCAACGATTGGAGACAGTTCTTGCTGCCGCTTCACCATTAGCCGCAAAGTATGAACAGGAAATGGACAAAGATGAAGCAGCTTTCTTGCGTCAATTCCCCAAAACTGAGAATAATCAAGCAGCCAATCAACTAGAAGAGTTTGCTGCAACGCAGTTGGGAATTAGATTTTTTGGCAGACCCGGACAGTCTCCTTGGGCAATTTCCGAGAGTCAGAAAAAAGCCTTTGAAGATATTAGTGAAGCATTAACAAATTACTTAAATACCCAAGGACAAAATCCGACTGATTTTCTTGGTGAACTCCCTCCAAAATTACGTGATTATCTAGATCAAAATGCTGACAAACTAAAAACAATTCGTAGCCTATTGTTAGAAAACGAAAGTCCCCGATGGGCAACAGATATGTCTTGGATTTCTGAAGGAGACCCATCTTACCCATTACCAAGCTATATAGGATTAATAAACATACAAAAGCTATTGGTTCTTGATATTATCCATAAAAAACAACAGGGGAAAACACAGGAAATGCAGGAAGTTCTAGAGGCTTCTTGGAAATTTGGTCAATCCTTCAAAAATGATCCACTCCTGATTGGACAATTAGTAAACATTATTGCAATCAGATATCACATAGGCGTAATGCGGAAACTTGATGGTCTGCCGACTATTTGGCAACAGCGTTTGCTGGAAAATGATTACCGTCAATCTATGTTGCAGGCTTTAACTGGGGAATCTATAAGTATTAGATCTAGTTATCGACGTTTTAACAAGCCAGAAACTGCCCTAACAAATTTTGGTGATTTGTATCTAGATTTAGGGTGGTCAGAATGGTCGCCATCAATGCGTGAAAACTTTCTACGTTGGGAAGCGATCGCTCTCTATCAAAGCCACACTAAGGTTTATAAAGCCGTGGCTCAAGAAAATGTCTGTACCTGGAATTTTAATACTTGGCGATCAAACACGGAACTGACTGGAGGAAACCCATTGGCTGAAGATTCAGAACTATCTAGGTTCTGGGCTAGAGCTGGAAGGATGATGGTAGAGTTGGAATTGACCCAGAAAATTCTCCAGATGAAAGAAATGGGATCATCTCCTCAAAATATTCCCAATACTCCATCTACTATCTGTCCCAATGCTAAGTGGGTTTATCAATTTACCAAGGATGAAAGGTCAATTACTCTAGCTCCGCTACCGTGGTGGGCTGCCGATGTTCGGGGTTTACCTCTAATTTATACTATTGACTCATATTAAATCAACCAAATCTAGATCGTATAAAACGGGATTTAATAATTCTCCCCCCTTAAAAAAGGGGGACTGGAGAAATCAATCGGATTACAGCGCTAGTTTAACTGCTGTGCCACTGGCAGCCACCATTAACATACTGCCCCCACCACTAAGGCTAATGGTTTCATAGTCTAGATCAATCCCCACCACCGCATTAGCGCCCAAAGCTTTAGCTTGCTCCGTCATTTCCCGAAGTGCTGTATCCTTTGCTTCCCGGAGAGATTTCTCATAGG
Organism: Coleofasciculaceae cyanobacterium OTE_70_metabat_329; assembly: GCA_031374985.1. Taxonomy (GTDB): domain Bacteria; phylum Cyanobacteriota; class Cyanobacteriia; order Cyanobacteriales; family JAAUUE01; genus JAAUUE01. The sequence goes on from JANMHD010000166.1 coordinate 1,722, forward strand.
CACCCGATCGCCCGCCGACAATATCTCGAATCCCAGCAAAGAAATCCTTAAATATATTTGCCCCCAAAATTGCTTCACCGCTGACAATTCCCAGATGGGCAATAATCCGTTGTTCACCAACACCATCCGTTGTAGTTAAGATCATAAAATTTCCTTAGTTGATTTTTTTGAGTCTTGATTATTAATATTATGATGATTTTTTTCCAGACTACGGAATCCGGCTACCTCTGACAAAATATACAACGGTCGGCCCTTAACTTGCTCATAAATTCTGCCCACATATTCTCCCAGAATTCCAATACTCACCAACTGTACTGCCCCTAAAAAGAAAATACCAATCATAATCGTGGCAAACCCGGTCAGGGGAGAGCCGGGAATTTGGAGTCGCCAGTAGAGAATCAGAATACCCATGAATACGGCAGCGATCGATGCCAATAGACCCACATAGGTAGATAGGCGCAGGGGCACTCTAGAAAAAGAAACTAACCCGTTCACTGCCAAACCCAAGGACTTACCAAAAGTATATTTCACCTCCCCAGCAAAGCGGGGATCTCGTTCATAATACACCGCAGTTTGCCGAAACCCTACCCAAGAACGCAGCCCCCGTAGGTAGCGATCGCGCTCTGGCATTTCATTTAAGACATCTACCACCAAGCGATCGAGCAGACAAAAATCTCCCGTATCCGTGGGAATATCCACATCTGCTAATTGCTTAAGGACTCGATAAAAAACGTAAGCTGGCAAGCGCTTTGACCATTTTTCCTTATGTCGCCTTGTTCGTTGAGCATAGACTACCTGATAACCTAGGCGCCATTTATCTATTAATTCTGGGATTAATTCCGGCGGGTCTTGCAGATCCGCATCTAGAATCACTACGACTTGACCACGGGCATAATTTAACCCCGCACTAACCGCCACTTGATGCCCAAAGTTCCGGGCAAAACTCAGATAACAAACTCGGCTATCCTGAGCTTGCAAATCTCGCAACATCTCTAGGGTGCGATCGCTACTGCCATCATTCACCAAAATCAATTCCACCGTCTCTCCCAAGCTATCCATCACCTCTCCCATGCGCTGGTAAAGTTCTGGAATTCTCTTCTCTTCATTAAAAACTGGAATTATCTAAGAGTACTGGGGCGGAGCAAAATTAGCACTCGAAGACTGCTCTAAATCTTGATGCAATGGTTGATTATTCTGGTTAGATGCCTTTTGAGGATAAGGGAGAAATTGAGAATTAGTCATGTACCTGAATTATTTAAAATCTG
>JANMHD010000181.1:0-2753 GCA_031374985.1 Coleofasciculaceae cyanobacterium OTE_70_metabat_329
GCGGATTTCTTCCAAGTAAAAATGAGAGAATGCGAGAAGCCTGTAATAAAATTGAGCGTGAGCTTAAACAGAAAATAGAATCACAACGCAGAGAATATACTAAAAATGTTCTGCAAGGCTGGGGACAAGCCTGCACAGAAAATGAAAGTAAAATTAATCAGCATTTTCAAGATTTAGAAAAGGAGATTAATAATATTTCTAGCCTCCTTCAGAAATCAAAAGATTCTATTACTAAAGCTCGTGATTACTTGACTGGCTTTTTTGCTCTAAGGATATTTTATTGGTGTAAAAATCAAAATGGAAAAGTAAATAGGAGTACTTTGATATCAACTATTATTCGGTTGACTCGTGAGCCGGGAAAATTCTTTGATGTCTATTTGAAAAATCAAACAATTCCATCCATCGAAGCCCAAAGAAAATCTAGTCAAATGCTGGGCGAAGCTATTCAGTTTAGAACAATTAAGTAACCTTTATTCTAGGAGAAGTAAAATGATTAATTTCACACAAATTTATACCAATTTTGATCATGCCATCGATAACCTGAAGGTGATTGTTGATCAAAATGATCGCCCTGAAGCTGAAGAATATCGAAAGCAACTTCAGATAGAAACAAAAGCCCTGCGAGCAAACCCGATTTTACGAGTTGCCTTTGTTGGTCAATACAGTGCTGGGAAATCTACAATTATTTCTGCCTTGACTGGCAACCGCAAGATTCCAATCGGGTCTGATATCACCACTGATAAGGCTACTCCCTACTCGTGGAATGGCATTGAAATTATGGATACTCCCGGTATTGGGACAGAGTACCAAGATCATGATGATGTCACCTATACAGCGATCGAGCAGGCAGACCTATTGATATTTTGCACAACTCATATGCTATTAGATAACCAAATCATCGATCATTTTCGCAAACTTGCCTACGAAAAATGCTATGGCGACAAAATGATGTTAGTATTCAACAAACTTTCGGCGGAGCGGGGCACTGATGATCAAAAAATTGCCAACTATCGAGCTAGTATGATCAAAGCCCTCCATCCCCATAGTCTTGATGAGTTTACAGTTTGCTTCTTTGATGCCAAGAACTACTGTGAAGGGGTGGATGAAGATGATAGAGAACTTATTGAAACAAGTCGTTTTCCTGATTTTATTAAAGCTCTGAATCAATTTGTCCAAGAACGAGATAAACTTGCTCAACTCAGTAGCCCAATTCGTCGAGTGCGAGGCTACACAGAAGAAATAGAAAGAAATTGGTTTTGTGATAACTCAGCCCAAGATGAGTCTTTTTTAGAAGTTCTCACTCGACTTTCTCGCCGGATTCGTGAAGAACGTCAAAAACTGGATATTGAGGTAAGAAGACTCTCGTTAAATGCTAGCTCAATAATTCGGACATTTGGGAGTGATTTCGCAAATGATATCCCAGAATTTACAAGTCAGATAGAGCTAGATAATCGTCAAAAGGAAATTGAAATAGGGATTTTGGAGGTTTATACCCAATCTGAGAAAGACTTCAATAAAGCCATAGAAAACTCGGTTAAATCCTTACAAGATGATGTTATAGAAATACTTAAGAGCAATCGAGCATCAGATTTTATAGCAACACTTGAGCCTGAAACAGAACTACGATCTAAATCAGTTTCTGAGGGATGGGATTTTGAAAAGATGACTAAACAAGCCCATTTTCTAGGAAAGTTTGCTGCAAACCTTGGGATTAATATTAGCCAAAAAGCAATAGGGCCTGGTGGCAAGATTTTTAGTGGCTCATGGGGAGTGGCAGGTAGTGAACTACATAAAATAGTTCTTTCTGTTGGAAAGTCTTTAGGGTTTAAATTTACTCCTTGGGGAGCAGTTGGAATTGCCACAAAACTTGGAACTGCGGCAAAATTTGCGGGTCCAGTTATTGGTATTCTTCTATTCGGCTGGGAACTGCTGGGTACTCATGATAAATCTAAGCGTGAACAAAAAATGAAGGAAACACAGGGACAAATTGAACGTGAATTTGCTCAGATTGCTCGTAGTTTAGAACAACAACTCAAGGATCGACTACAGGAATTTGAATCCCTATGCTTTGATTATCTAGAGATGGAAATTCGTTCAAAGCGTGAGGAATACCAAAATACAAAAACTGGTAATAGTGAACAATTAGGAAAGCTCCGAAGAGTGCAACAACAACTTGATACCCTGATTCAAAGTCTCAGATAATATTATGGCAGCAGCTATAAAGCAACAATAATCAGCTTATGAAAATCTTTACTGCGATCGTTGAGCGAGATACTGATACTAATATTTATGTGGGTTATATTCCCGGATTTACTGGAGCGCATTCCCAAGGAGAAACTTTGGATGAGTTGCGCGAGAATCTGTGTGAAGTAATTGAAATGCTCTTGGAGGATGAAAAGGTAGTATTTACGACAGAGTTTGTTGGTACACAACAGATTGTGGTGCATTAAGTGGGCAATATTCCTGTCCTGAAGCCACAAGAGGTTTTACGTATTCTAGAAAACTTAGGTTTTGTGGAGGTTCGTCAAAAAGGTTCACACAAGCAGCTTCGTCATGAAGATGGTCGGGGAACAACTGTCCCATTTCATAAAGGACGTGATATTTCTCCCAGACTTCTACGGCAAATTGCCAGTGACATTGAACTAACTATTGAAGAATTTCTAGAGTCACGGTAGTAGCCAAGACGGTTAAAACTGCCAGAAATCTTTTAAAATATCCTTTTAAGCAACCACAAAATTAACTAGTTTACCGGG
>JANMHD010000187.1:0-4073 GCA_031374985.1 Coleofasciculaceae cyanobacterium OTE_70_metabat_329
ATTTCTAGTTGCTGGTTTAGATAACGAAGACGACGATCGGGGATAGAAGCAAATCTAGTGGGCAGAATCGATTGGACAATAATTTCTGCTTGGGGATAGTCCTTGCGCAGTTGCCGCATAATTTGGCGATGATTGTTGAGAATAGTCTGATCGGCTGCTCCTTGGCGGAGGTCATTGATTCCTGCCATGACATAAATGCGATCGGGTCTAGTTTTCCCAAAATCTTTATACTTGAGGCGGCGCAAAATCTGGGTAGTATTTTCTCCAGAAATGCCTTGATTGAGCCACAAGTTATTTTTTGATAATTTATCTGGGGGAAACCACATAGTTAAGGAATCACCCACAATTACGGAGAGGGGATTATTTCCCTGCCCATAAGCTAAGGCTTTTGCCTCTTGGATTAATAGACTCTGCCACTGTTCGTAGGTGGGATCACGAGGATCGGCTCTTTGCCAAGATTCTATAAAACTATCGGTGGGGATGCGAGTATAGGTGACTCCTGCTTGCAAAGCAGCCACTCTTTGGGAAAGCATTTGGGAACCAGTTTTTGGTCTGGGTATTTCTGGGGACAGATAGGCTTGGGGAACTGGGGGCGGTGGTGCAGTAAAGTTTAGGGGGACGGGGCTAATATCTGGAGTTGGCTCTGGGAATAGGGGCGATCGTAGCTGTGGTTGCCACAATCGATCACTAGTTTGATTTTGACTACTGGTTTGATCACTAGTTTGACTACTAGCTAAAGAGGGATTAATAGAGGAAGTAAGGGGCGTATTTGGGGAAAAATCAGTTCTTAGATCAACTGGAGTATCCTCAACTGATGGGATAGCTGTGGGTAGAGGAGTGGAGCTACTAGAAAAATTAGTTTTGAGAACTGGAGCCTGACTGTCAACTGGAGGAATAGTGGGGGGTGGAGTTGGGCTACTATTTAATAAAGTTGCGGCAAGAAGGTATGTATTGCTCATAGGGCTAAGAAACAGGGTAGGAGAAAATAGCAAATAGCAAAGGAGGATAGGCAATACCCACCTTCCAAAACCTTTCTCAACCTCAAAGGCAAAAATCAGGAAGAAACTTAAAAAAGCCGTAGGAACCTAGTATTAATCTTCGCCTTGGGGCGCAAAAGTCAAATCCTTACTAAGAAATGTTCTTAATTTATCCCTAGGGGCTTGACTCTCCAGTCAGGGGGAGAGACTAGGATAAAGAAGCAGTTGAGCAAGAGGTCTTTTATGTTGGTAATAGAATCATCTCTGTTGAAAATTGGGGAGTTGTCTGCCCGTAGTGGTGTGACGGTGAAGACTATTCGCTATTACGAAGAGTTGGGTTTGATTGAGGCGATCGATCGCACAGAAGGGCAGTTTCGCCTGTTTCATCCTGATACTACTAAGCGCCTAATATTCATCAAACAACTCCAAGGATTGGGTCTGAGCCTACGGGAGATTAGCGAATGCTTGGTGATCTATGATGCGGGGGAATTGCCCTGTGGAGATATTCAGGCAAAACTAGAAAGCCATGTGCAAGAGATCGATCGACAAGTGACAGAATTATTACTTCTACGTCAGGAGTTAACTAAGGCTTTAGAAAAGTGGAACTCTTCTCTTCTGCCAGAATCAGGAATAATATGTCCCAATCTTCAAGCCTAAAAGTTCAACTGCTCAAAAGAGTCTCATTAATTAATAACTTTTCCGAGGTAATTTTCATGCAATTTATTAATCACAAATCTTTAATTTTCCTAGGTTTCATGGGAATAAGTTTAGGAGCGATCGCATCCTGCTCTTCTAACTCTCCAAACCCCAGCAAAATGATGAATAATCCCACAACTTCTCCTGTTGCTTCTGGGATGATGAGTAGTCCTAGTAATAATAGTTCTCCCGGTATGATGGGAACACCCGGCATGATGGGAACACCCGGCATGATGGGAACTCCGGGCATGATGAATCATAGCATGAGTATGGATTTGGGGCCGGCAGATGCTAACTATGATTTACGTTTTATTGATGGCATGATTTTGCACCATCAAGGAGCCGTAGTTATGGCTCAAGAAGCCCAGCAGAAATCTACCCGCCCAGAACTTAAGAAATTAGCCGCAGATATCATTACTGCTCAACAAGAAGAAATTACCAAAATGAAGGCATGGCGGACTAGTTGGTATCCCAATGCTGCCACTACACCTATGGGTTATTCAGCCTCTATGGGACACATGATGCCTATGGATCAAGCCCAGATGAATTCCATGATGATGAGTGGCAATCTGGGGGCGGCAGATAGTCAATTTGATCTGAGATTTATTAATAGTATGATTCCTCACCATGAAGGTGCTTTAGTTATGGCAAAAGATGCTTTGGCAAAATCTACAAGACCAGAAATTAAACAATTAGCTGAGGCAATTTTATCTTCGCAAACTGGGGAAATTGAGCAGATGAAAAAATGGCGTAAGGATTGGTATAACCAGTAAGAGTATCCCCCCTAGCCCCCCTTAAAAAGGGGGGAGAATTAATTAATAAATTTCTTTTTAGGAGTTGAGGATGGAAACTGCAAATTTTAAGTTGGGAGGGATTAGTTGTGCTTCCTGTGTGAAGACGATCGAGCAAGCAATTAGATCGCTCCCTGGTATTCAAGAAAGTAATGTAAATTTTGCCACGGAAGAAGCAAATGTAGAGTACGATGCTGCCCATCTGACTACGGATCAGATCATCAAAGCTGTCAAAGATTCGGGCTATCAAGCTCAATTACTGCTGCCTCTAGACATAGCCCCGGAGGAATCGCCGGGAAAATCCCTAGAGCAAAAACAGTTACAACGGAAGGTTATTGTCGGCTCTATTTCTAGTGCCTTACTAGTAGGGGCAATGCTCCATCATTTGGGGATTTCTAACCTATTTGCTTGGGTTTCCCCCCCTTGGGTGCAAATGTTGCTGGCAACCCCGGTGCAATTTTGGGTAGGACAAGGTTTTTATCGAGGAGCTTGGGCAGCCTTAAAGAGGCGATCGAGCGATATGAATACCCTGATCGTCTTAGGGACAACTATTGCCTACCTCTACTCGGCTTTGATCACAATCAATCCCCAACTGTTTACGGTTCCCGGCAGAATGCCAGAAGTTTATTTTGAAGCCTCGGCAGTGGTAATTACCCTGACCCTAGTGGGGCGCTATCTAGAACATCGAGCTAAGGGAGAAACCGCCGGAGCAATCAAAAAATTACTGGGATTACAGGCAAAAACTGCTAGAGTAATCCGTCGGGGACAAGAAATTGATCTGCCCTTGGCCTCCTTGGTAGTGGATGACATAATCTTGGTACGTCCGGGGGAAAAGATTCCGGTGGATGGAATTGTTATATCTGGGTCTTCGGCAGTAGATGAAGCAATGATCACAGGGGAAAGCCTGCCAGTTGATAAATCTGTGGGGGATGAAGTGGTGGGGGCTACCATAAATAAGATGGGGAGTTTTCAATTTCGAGCCACCCGTGTGGGTAGAGATACTACCCTGGCCCAAATTGTTAAACTAGTTCAGCAAGCCCAAGGTTCTAAGGCTCCGATTCAGAAGCTAGCAGATCAGATTACCAGTTGGTTTGTCCCGGCGGTGATGGGGATAGCGATCGTCACCTTCATTTTCTGGTTTGCGATGGGGAATCCTAGTCTTGCTATTTTTACCACCGTGAGTGTACTAATTATTGCTTGTCCCTGTGCCTTGGGCTTGGCAACACCTACCTCTATCACCGTAGGGATTGGCCAGGGGGCAAAGTACGGCATTTTGATTAAAGGAGCTGAAAGCCTAGAGATTGCCCATCGGGTCAAAACTATTGTTTTAGATAAAACTGGAACCCTAACGGAAGGTAAGCCGGGCGTAACTGATTACATCACAGTCGCCGGAACTAAAGACCACCACGAAATTGAGCTTCTAGCTTTAGCAGCAGCCATTGAACATAAATCTGAACATCCCCTAGCTGAGGCTGTGGTGAACTACGCTAAAACTCAAGAGGCTTGGGATTCTAGTTTGATGGTAGAAGATTTTCTGGCGATCGCTGGCAGTGGTGTCCAAGGCATAGTTAAGAATCAGCTTGTCCAAATCGGGACTCAACGCTGGTTT
>JANMHD010000214.1:0-5317 GCA_031374985.1 Coleofasciculaceae cyanobacterium OTE_70_metabat_329
ACTAATTGAAGCAGCAGGGGCTAATCCTGAAGACTATCCGGTGTGTCAAGGGGTGAATCAACATAAGATTTGGCAACGGGTTGATCCTCATCAGGTAACTACTGAGGCAGTAGAGGAAGCGATCGCTGATCTCAAGCAAACTGATCACCAATTTCATATGGATGGAGCTTCTTGGACTAATAACCTTAGTTGGGTATCGGGCTATGAAAATGTTTTGGAACCCATGAATCAACTCAGTGCTAATTTTCATAAGAAGTATGATCATCTCTTTGCACAGGATGCTGGGGTGACTCAAGGAATAGACTACCAAGAAGCTCTGCTGTATAACTTGTTAGTCCAAACTAGTTGTTTTCGCTATTGGGGACAGGGAGTATGGACAGATTACGCGCGGGAGCTTTATCGTCGGGGTGAGGCGGCTCTATAAAAATGCAAAACTATGCTGACTTTAGCTGTGCCTATTGTGGTGAACCAAATACAACTTTTGTAGATATAAGTGCTGGGTTTTCCCAGTCCTACGTGGAAGATTGTCAGATTTGTTGTCAACCAAATGTTTTATATGTCGAAATTGATGAAGAAACTTTGGATATTGAAATTAATAGTGATCCTGAGAGCTAAATTTACAGCAATTTTCGTTTAGGTAAGTTGTAAGACGATCCCCCCTAAATCCCCCTTAAATAACGTGAGTTCGGGATAAAAAATCCCCCTAATCCCATTTTATGAAAACCATAACCCTTATTGCTGGCTGAGCGTAGTCGAAGCCAAAACTCCACTACAAATCTTCGATCAATTATCTTCATTTATAGCGGAAATATTCCCTTCGACTTCGCTCAGGGAAAGTCTTCAAGCTTAGGGTCAGAGCTTTTGCTTAAACCGAACTCACGTTAAATAGGGGGACTTGAAGCCCAATAGTTTGGCTTACTAGGATAAATCCGTTGTTAATTGTTAAATCTCTTGATTTTATTATTTTCTAAACTCTGGATTTTGATTTCATCTTTTTCTCTAAATACATTAAAACTAAAATTCCGAAGATAATGCTTAAGGCATTAATCAGCCAAAAGGTATCAATCAAAAAATGAGATTCTTGGCTGGGTAATAAAGCCGATTGCGGCAACCGCAGCGCAAGCGATCGCTCCAAAACCCAACCTCCTAAAACCGGAGAAATAAAATAGCCGATCGCCCAACATTGAGAATTTAACGAGAGATAAATTCCCCGTGATTGCTCAGGTGCTAATTCCACTACAAGGGAACTAGCTGCCGGATTGTAGGCGACGGTGGCGATCGCCAAAACTGCCATAGCTAAGATTGCCCAGATAAAGTTTCCTGCTTGGACAAATCCAGTCAACCAAATCAGAATAAAACCTATTCCCCACAGCAACATGGAGAAGATTAAAGCTCTAGGCCGACTGAAGCGATTAAGAAATCGGGCAATGGGCATTTGCAACAGGGCAGCGAGAATGAGATGAAACGAGAAGAGAAAGCTAATTTTACTTGGAGAAAACCCAGATACAAAATTAGTAAAATACAAAGGCATTATGCTATTAATGTGCGCTAGGTAAGTAGTAAAAAGAATATTAACTAGCAAGAAAATTAGGAATAAATGATCTTTCAGCGCAAGTCCCCACGATCGCCTTAGGGAAACTTCTTGATGGTGGGATTCTGGTTGATTGTCAGTAATTGCTAGATAAATGACAACTAAAAATACTAGAAAAGAGACACCATCGATCGCAAATAAAGCCCGATAATTCCCCGTAGTAGAGATCAATAATCCCCCTAATACAACTCCCAAACCTAAACCTATGGTGTCTGCTAATCTGGTAATAGCAAAGGCTTCATTACGCTGGATTGGAGTGGTAAGGTCGGCGACGATCGCTTCCGTGGCAGGCCAATATAAACCAATGCCTAGCCCCATTAAGATATTACCTAGGAGTAAAACTGGTAAGTTATTGGTGAGGACAAGAGCAACATCTGCTAGGGCAGAGATAGCGGCCGATAAAATCAAAGTTTTTTTTCTGCCAAAGTTTGGGGCATCTGCTAAGGTTCCCCCTAGAAATCTGCCCACAACTCCAGCGATCGATCCCATGCCCAGAGCTAAACCTACCGCAGTAGCAGAAATCCCTACTTGATTGACAAAAAAGATCGGAGCATAGAATAGGGTAAAACCATTACCAATCTGGGATAGTAACCTGCCGATCGCTAGAATCCAGACTTGGCGATCAAACTGAGGCAGATGGAAAAAATCAGGAAATTTGAGCTTTGGCATTAATTGATACTATCGTAGTCTCAGACCTGCAAATAAATCTTTCTGGGGCATTATTTTTGAGGTATTGAGAGCCTTGTTTCTATTTCTGCTCTGGTACTAGCCGTAACTTTACAATCGTTGCTGCCCAGACAATCGAGCAATAGTTGATTAGCATCGTAGTAGTTCTGAAGAACTTGCTTTTGATGAACATCGAAATTCCATTGATTGCCCATATCTTGATGCAGAGCGATCGTATTTTGAAACTGTTTTTTCCAATTTGCGTAGTTGTCTATACACCATTTCTCGAAGCTATCCCTAATAAGGTCGTCATCAGATAGCTGCTCACTAAGCTCTTGCAAAGATCTCTGGAAGCCCAAATCTACTACTAGCCCTAAAATATTGCTCAAAGCATCACCACAGGCATGAATATGGGCAAAGTCTTTACTTTTGTTCAAAAAGAATTCTTGTAATAACTCCTCTAAGACCGCATCCACAAATATCTCTTGATCTAGGGTACAAGCTATGGCAAAAGAACCAGCCAGGTGAGGAGTTCGGGTCAGAGCTAGATAAAATATTCGTTCTGTGGCGGGTGTATTTTCACGAGAAATATCTAGGGATTTTTGAGAGGCTTTTTGCTTAGTCCAAACTAAAAAATCTTGTAAATGTGGGTCTTCAGACATCATCCTATCAATTTCTTGTTCCATTAGTTGCATCAAACCATCAGCCTGGTGGAGCATAATACTCGTGAGCAAAAAGATTTCTCGCCAGTGGGGATCAGTAATATGACTCACCAACCCTTGCAGAGATTCTCCTAGGGGTTGAAAATTATGATTAATAACGATTTTTCTGGCTGTAAAATATTCTTGCAAAGCTAAATAAGAAAAAGAAAAAATTCCCTTCCTCCGTTCTGCCAAAACTCCGTGCTGAGATTCGATCGCCCGCAACACAAATTTGCTAAGCTGAGAAATTTCTTCAGGCTCTTGGCTGACATTAGGCATGGTTTTTATATAGGTATTAACATGCTGCTCCAGGACATCTTCTGCAAAAAAGTATTGTTTTTGTTCAAAAGTTGTACAGGCAATCTGACTGATTAATTTCAGCTTTTGGAGTAACGCAAATCCTTCGTATTCCTGACCTCGCTTAATACCTCTAATTTCATCCCATTCGCCTAATAGTAAATCTATCCCTTGTTTATAAAACTCCACTTTCTTCAGGGAAGAATTATCTTGATAGTGAAACATAGAACAAGCCAGATGTAGAAATAGGGGTGTGGTCATCAAACGCCGAAATGACCAGTTTTCTGGCAAGCTCAACTTTTTTAGAAACTCTTCTATCTGATCTTCTGGGGCATTATTTCTCCTAAATTCTCCAAACCATTTTTGAATAAAGGTCTCAATCTGAATCTTTGCAAAAGGGGCAATTTCTACATCAGTGAAACCTTTGCAAGATAGTTTTGGGGGGGCAGTGCGGCAGGAAAAAACAAATTGATTTTTATAATATGTCTCGCAAAATCGGCGAACTTCACTGATAATTAGATTTTCATCGTTACCAGAAACTTCATCTAATCCATCAATTAGGAGCAATACCCTACCGCCCAATAAAAGCTTTTCGATCACAGCTAACTCAGAAATACCAGAGGTAATAAATTCTTGATGAATAAATTTCAATAAAGTAATCTGAGGTTTAGCTTGATAGGTTTCTGCAAAATCTCGTAGGGTAAGAAAAATTGGCACTTGGGTAGGAGCAAATTTCTGCTGATTGCATTGCATGGCCAAATGTTTCAGAAATATTGTTTTTCCAGAACCGGGCTTGCCCAACACCCGCAGCTTGCAATATTTTTCTACTGCTTGCATACCACTAATTTGGCTTTCATGGAGAGTTCCTAAGCTAAAGCGATCGATATCTTTGGGGTGCGAACTATCTAGGGCAGAAACTTCTAACTGCTGACTAGAGATTTGCTCAAGGACATTTACCTCAACATAAAGATGTTCAATAGAGGCAGGGTAGCCAATATCTAATAGTTGCAAAATGCCGCATTGATGATCAATTTTTTCTTGTCGAAGCGATCGAACTTGCTCCACCAAAGCATCTAGGCTGATGGAGGCTAACTGGGGTTTTAATTCTGTTTCATCTGCTGTTCGGTCAATAATTTCTGCTGGGGGATTTTGAGAAACTTCTTGCCAATCTAGATCTAATAATTTACAAACCTCAAAAAATGTAAAGCGTTCGATCGCTTCTCCGGCAAAAAATTTCCAAATTGGTTGGCGGGTTTTGATGCCCACTTCTAGGGCTATATATTCCTGAGTCCAACCCTTACTCGCAAACTGTCGTCTAGCCTTTCTAACTCCTTCTGGTGACAATTTAAGCGATCTCTTGGACATAAGCAAACCCCCATATATTTTGCGATAGATCGTAGGTGATTGGTTAAATGTGGAACTTACACGGAAACTTCCTAGTTACGGAAGAATCCTATGACTATGAGAAAAACCTTATATTTCTGCAAAAATTTCATACAAAAGCTTCCCAATTTCTTAGGAAATTCATACAAAAACTTTAATTGTATAAATCGTACAACTTGTATAACAAAATTATAAATATAAAATATACAACTTGTATAACGAAACTATAGATATAAAATATATTTATTCTAAAAAGACTTTAATCATACAAATCATACAAGCTGTATAACTTGTATGACTTGTATAACAAAACTATGGCTATAAAATATATTTATCCTAAGAGGATGGAGGATGTCTGAAAAGTTTCTAGCGACTGAAACCGCATTTACACGAACAAAGTCTACCTTCCTAGACTAAGGAAAATCGGTAATAGGGACATAATCTTAGCTAAAATTGATTACATTCATTCAGGTTATCTTCCCTTAGATTAATTATCTTATTACTATGCTAAACTCCCAAATGCCAGAATCTATGGATAATATTGCTCTCCAAGCCCATGAGGGTAGTGTGGCAGCAATTATTCAAATTCTGAATCAGCAACTTGCCCAAAGGGGAGTCCGGACTAGGGCAATTTTTGAAGATGGGGTATTGCAACTCCTCTGCGAGGCAGCCCAAGAAG
>JANMHD010000228.1:0-6514 GCA_031374985.1 Coleofasciculaceae cyanobacterium OTE_70_metabat_329
CTTGTTCCTGTGGCTATGATTGTAGAATTCTATTTACCATAGAAATTTCTCAAGAGCAGACAGAAATAATAGTCTTACTTGATATTGGTACTCACAATGAAGTCTACTAGCGATCGCTATGCTGACACTAGCGAATTAGAAAAAGAATGCAATTACTTAGTTTACAAACTCTATCAACTCACCTATGACGAAATAAAAATCATAGACACAGAATTTGAACTAACAGAACAAGAATACACGGCAATTAAAACAGTATAAAAATATGGAAAAAGTTATTAATAAAGTTTCTCTGAAACAACAAACCAGTGGCTTCCAATATTGGCAACAACAAACACCCCAAAAGCGATTAGAAGCACTCGAACAAATCCGCCAAGAATATCACCAATATAAATACAATGCTCAACCAAGATTTCAAAGAGTTTATACAATTGTTAAACAACAACCAAGTTAAATACCTCGTTATTGGTGGTTATGCTGTGGCAGTTCATGGACATCCATGACCCAGATCAATTATATTCGGGATTGCAGATGCCGAATTTACGGTACGTATATCTAACCACGTCAAGGAATTGAGATCAGGAACATCAACGCCCCTCTCTCTGCCCACACCCAACTCCTCCTCAACTGCCTTAGGAGTGATGACCAAATCATAGAGTTTCGGCAAAATTTCTAATTGCCCAACCTGATGCAAGTAAAACAAAGGGGACGTATTAATAAAAACAGAGATATCAGGCACTGAGGACATCCTGTTCAAGTTCTTCCACAGATAAAGCAAAAGGAGAAACTTGATAATATCCAATTAAATTGAGAAATTCAATCCGGGAGACTTGGGCAAGTTGGGCTGCTCTTCCAGAAGAAAGCTTCCCCATTTCAAAGAGTTTAACCGCCGCCAAAATTGATACCTCCCGTGAAATTGTTTCCGGCGTTTCCTTGAGACTAATCAATACTTCTTCAGAAACTTCAATTTGGATCATGCTCATAAGTTTATTTTTGGGATTACGATCAAGGATTTATCATTACTACAATAACTTTATCAACCCACTCGATCGTTAGCTGATTCATAAAGCACCTTTCCCTTTTCCAATATCTCATGCAGAAAGAAATCATTCCAAGCAAGGCGCTGCTCTATTTCCCTAGGAGTCTTTACTAATAAGTCTACTGCAAACTTAGGCTGAATCTTATGGAGAATTTCCCAAGTTTTCCGCAGACTATTACCTTCATAGGGCAAAATTACCAATAAATCTACATCCGAATCATCTTGAGGATCCCCATAAGCATAAGAACCAAACAAAATAATTTTATCTGGATTAAACTCCTTATAAATAGTTTTACTTATTTCTATGATTTCTCCCATTTCTATCATCTATTAGTTGCCTCCTTTAGCCATTCCATGAATCTATCTCCCGATCGACATATTCCTCAGCATCCACACCTTGCCAAATTTCCTTCCCTAATCCCTCTAATTCCATAATGCTACGTCTAGGGCTTGAGATCATCCGACGCGCACGATCGCAGCAATATCTTCTAGCAATCGAAGTTGCTCATCCCTGCCCTATTAACCACTGGTTAATTTTGTCCAATAATCTTCAAAAATACTAGTGGCATTCCCTACGGGTTCAATGCCTTCTAATTTTCCTAGGGTAGCAGCGGTAGGAAATAGGGTTTGATCCTGTTGCTTGGCTAAGGGAAGTTTAGCAAAAGCAGCTTGATTTGGGGTGGCAAATTCCAAATTTTCCATCATATAGACAGCAATGGCCGGCTGGAGCAAAAAATTGATCCAAGCATAGGCAGCTTGGGGATTCGGGGCATTTTTAGGAATTACTAGAGTGTCTACATAAGAAGAAGAACCACTACTAGGAACAATATAGGCCATATCTTTATTTTCACTAATTATCTGCTTGGCATCACTGGAATAACACATAGAAATTGATAGATCTCCGGCTAACAATTGAGGTTTCCAAGCATCAGAAGTGAAAGAAGCGATCGCTGGCTTTAGTTTTACCAATTCATCGTAAGCCTGCTTAATCTGTTGAGGATTAGTTGTATTGTAGGAGAAACCTAATTTTTTTAATGTTGCTCCCATTACTTCCCGCACATCATTAATTAGAGTAATTCTTTTTTTAAGAATCTGTTGATTTTGCCAGAGAAATTGCCAATCTGTTACAGGTTGAGTAATCTTTTTTTTGTTATAAATTAACCCCGTAGTTCCCCAGGCCACAGGAATACTATGCTGGTTATTGCGATCGTATTTAGGGTTTTGAAACCGAGGAAATAATTGCTCTAAACCAAGAATTAGAGTTTTATCTAACTCCCGCAACAGCTTTAATTCCACCATTTTTTTCACCATATAATCAGACGGGTAAATAATACTATAATCTCCCCCGCCACCCGCTTGAATCTTTGACAGCATAGTTTCATTAGCATCAAAAATATCCACTACTACCCGATAGCCGGTTTCCTGCTCAAACAAAGCCAAAAGTTTCTCATCGGTATAGCTCGACCAAGTATAAATTAGGAGTTCATTCGGATTACTATTAGCCGAGGGTGGGCGGATATTAGCTAAAGTCCAACTACAACTAGATAAACTACTAGATAAACCCCCAGTAACTAGACTAGCGGCGGCTCCAGTGAGAAAGTGACGGCGTTTAAGTTTCCTTGATCCTAAGTAATTGCTCACGACTCCTCCACAGGATCCCAAACCACCATACAATCTGCTGGATGCCAAGCCACATAAACGGGAGTAGTCGGATCCGGGAGGTTATTACTAGCTTTGGGGTACATCACCGTTACAGTTTGACCATTAATTAATTCCACCATGTAGTAGGCATGGGTTCCCTTGTACATCACATGCCGCAGTCTGCCCTCAAAACAGTTAGGGTTATTATCTTGAGGCTGGAGACTAATTTTCATTTTTTCTGGACGGACACTCACAGTGACATCCTCGGGCATGGGGCTGGGCAACTTGGAGCGGGGTTGAATCACTAACTCCATCCCATCATCAGTGGTGACTTGGATAATATTGCCCCGGGAGAACGATCGTCCCTGAAATAAATTAGTATCCCCAATAAAATCTGCCACAAAAGGAGTCCGGGGATATTCATAAATTTCTGCTGGAGAGCCGATTTGTTCAATTTTGCCGCCCCGCATCACTGCAATTCGGTTAGACAAGCTTAAAGCCTCTTGTTGATCGTGAGTCACCATAATAAAAGTCATCCCTAACTCTTGATGTAGAGTAGACAACTCTACCTGCATCTCTTTACGAAGTTTTAAGTCCAAAGCCCCCAAGGGTTCATCTAAAAGTAACACAGCGGGACGGTTGACTAAAGCTCTAGCCAAGGCAACTCGCTGTTGCTGCCCCCCAGATAGTTGATGAGGCAGACGTTTGGCAAAATCAGCCATCTTGACTAGTTCCAGAATTTCTTGGACTCTAGTTTTGATTTCCTTAGATTTGAGGCGCTGCAACTTTAAGCCAAAAGCTATATTTTCTATAACAGTGAGATGATTAAACAGGGCATAGCTCTGAAATACTGTATTAACGGGGCGCTGATAGGCTGGAATGCGATTCATGGGTTTTCCTTGAATCAAAACTTCCCCGGATGATGCCTTTTCAAACCCAGCAATCAAACGTAGGATAGTGGTTTTGCCACATCCCGAAGGTCCTAAAATACTAAAAAATTCGCCCGGTGTAATCTGCAAATCTAGACCCCGAACAGCGATCGCCCCCCGGAATGCTTTACTAACTCCCCGGAGCTCTACATCAAATTCGGCAGTTTCAGTTTCTGGAGTAGGGGTTTTCTTGAAGGCAGTAAAAAACATAGGGGGGAATACCTAATTTACGATAGGTAGGGGTACAAGGCTTGCGCCCCTACTAGATTTATAATATGTCCTTTGGTCTTTGAGATAATTTTTTAAGGGAGTAATTTTTGGGGCTTGAGCAAACGGCGCAGATCAAATAGAAATTTGAGGAGAAATATCCGCAGGGTAATACCTTCGGAGCCATAGCCAGACCAGTAGCTCTGCCAGCCTAGTTGCAGAATCCGTAAGCCAAAATCGAGGGGACGATCGTCAAAAGGGTTCCTAGCTTCAGGGGCAAAACGCCGATAAAATTCCTTACTTAGATTATTGTGGATTAGGTAGCTATTGCCCGTGACTCGGAAATTTTTGTCCGCCCAGACAGCGAGTTCCTTGCCTATTTTTCCGGCATCTTTCACTGCCCCGATACTATTATTTGCATGGAGACGATAGGCAACTAGGGGCTGGCGGAGGTGGGCGATCGTCCCCAGTTTGGCAGCGGCTAGGGCAATCCACAGGTCATGATGCCAAGCAATTTTTCCCTGGATGGGGAAAGGTAACACCTTAGACAAGAGACTGGCACAAAATAATAAAGAACAACCAGTAACAGTATTGCGGAGGAGTAATAATTCTGGGGTGAGTTTCTCTGGATTGCGTCCTTCATATTCCCAACAGGATGGATGAATTACTTGCTCTTGATCGTTAACTACTAAGAGATCTGAGTGAATTAATAGGGAGTGGGACGATCGCATATTTTCTAGTAAAGTTTTCAGCTTTTCTGGATGCCAAATATCATCTTGATCTGCAAAAGCGATCGCCCCAATGGTTTTATCCTCCAAACAGTATTGTAAACCCCGCTCAAAGTTGTGATAAGAACCAACATTTGTGCCATGAAAATGACAAATAAATCTGGGATCACCCCCCACAAGGGTCTGAATCCGCTCTTGATGTTCTACTAAAGAATTATCATCCACAATATGACATAACCAGTTACGCCAAGTTTGTTGCCGAATAGAAGCCAATTGTTTAGATAGGTACTGGGGATGGGGATTATAGGTGGCTAGAACAATAGCAATTTTTTCTTGACTGATAGCTACACTCATAATCTTATGTTTCCCAACCCTAGTAATTTGATTAATTAAGCTAATTTCATTAACTACACAACTATGATGACTAAATCAGGCTAAATCACTAATTTCATTAATTCATTTAGGTTACTACTATTGATAGATCAATTACTACATCAATTCAATCTGACAATCATCACCTACCATAAACCTCAGGGCTTTGGGACGGTGCTGAGTTCTGTGTAGAGAAGCCCGCTGCCCAATTACGCTATCTACAATCCGTTGGTGAATACCTTCAATTTTGGCTCCTTGCAAAATCACACTATGATCTAGTTCTGAATCAATCAAAGTGACAGTATCAGCAATACTACTGTAGGAACCAATAAAACAATTGGCTATGTAGCAATTATCCCCAATCACAACTGGGCCACGAATTGTAGTATTAATAATTTTGGTTCCCTGACCAATTACAACTCTGCCATTAACTTGGCTTTTTTCATCTAACTCTCCCTTGATATCGGTGCCAATACAAGTATCAAGGATAATTTGATTTGCTTCTAGGAGGTCATCTTTTTTGCCTGTATCCAACCACCACCCCTTTAGTTCCTGAGCTTGAACACTACCTCCTTGCTCAATTAGATGGGAAATTGCATCGGTGATTTCTAGTTCTCCCCTGGGGGAAGGTTCAATTTCGGCAATCGATCGATGGATGGCCGGAGAGAAAAAATATACCCCTACTAGGGCGAGATTAGATTCAGGTATTTTGGGCTTTTCTACTAATTTCAAAACTCTGCCTTGGTCATCTAGAGTGGCCACCCCAAAAGCTGTAGGATTTTTCACACTCCGCAACAAAATTAATCCGTCTAGATATTTCTCCTTAAATAGCTCTAAAAAAGTACCTAGGGAATCTTGAATTAAGTTATCTCCCAAATACATAATAAAAGGAGTTTCCCCTAAAAAAGGCTGGGCAATTTTAACAGCGTGAGCTAGGCCGGCGGGGTGATCTTGAGTGATGTAGGTGATATGCGCCCCGAAGCGATCGCCATTACCAGTTTTTAGTTGAATTTCTTCCCCAGTTTCTGGGCTGATAATAATTCCAATCTCCGTAATTCCCGCTGCTACGATCGCCTCAATCCCATACCAGAGGATTGGCTTATTTGCTACGGGGACTAATTGCTTGGCTCCTGTATAGGTGAGCGGCCGTAGGCGAGTACCTTTGCCACCAGAGAGGATAAGGGCTTTCATAAATTATGCTAATAAATCAGTTAAAAAATAATAAAGTAGGGTAAGCTCTGCCCACCCGCCATTTTAGCTTATGGGAGTTGAACATAGTTTACGAAGATTTACTGATACTAGAAAATCCCTCAGAAAGCCTCACTTTTCAGAAAACTCACTTAAGCTGGGCAATGCCCACCTTACAAATTCTACAAATTCTACAAGTTTTAGAAATTGATTAATTCGGCTAACATTTTTATTAAACTATTTCGCCAATAGGGAGGATGGCTGCCTAGGTAGGGATGAATTTTGGTGCAGGATAAAACAGAGTAACCGGGACGATGGGCGGGGGTTGGATATTCTAGAGTTGTAATGGGCAGAACTTCTTGGATTTTCAGAGGATATTCTAACAATTTGGCTTCAGCAAAAATAGCGATCGC
>JANMHD010000231.1:0-9750 GCA_031374985.1 Coleofasciculaceae cyanobacterium OTE_70_metabat_329
CACTCTCTTCTAAAACCTTGATATCCAAGGCCCAGCGCCCCAAGCTCTGCCCCCGGTTATTGGCTGGTAAAAACACCCGCAAACAAATCCACCCTCCGGCAAATACTACCGATTGCAGCAATCCTGCCCCGGCAAAGGGTAAACTAATTAACCAGATAGTAAAGAAATCAATGGCAAAAGCTCCAATCCTTCTTCCCCAAGGCACTTTCGGCGCTCGGAAGGGGATTCGTTCTTCTCTGTCTTCTGGTGGCTCTCTAAATTTTTCGATAGACATAAGGTTGGGGGCGATCGTCAATAATCGAAATTTTATAATATTATATTTTCTTTAGATCTATCGCCTACAATCCTACGATAAAAGTCCGATTTTGAGCTAACTATCCTTATTATCAGCAGATATGCCAGCAACAAGTGAATTAAAAAATGAATTAGTAAAACCTTTCCTAAAATGGGCTGGGGGAAAGAGACAGCTTCAAGAAGTTTTAAGAGCTAATCTGCCTAGGGAATGGGATAGAAACTCCAAATGTTACTTTGAACCTTTCATTGGTGGTGGAGCAATGTTTTTTGATCTCCAGCCTCCCCAGGCAACCATTAGCGATCGTAATCCTCAGCTAATTAATTGCTATAAAGTTATTAGAGATTCTGTAGATGAACTTATTGAAGAGCTAAAAAAGCATAGAAATGAAGAGAGTTATTACTATAATTTACGTGATTGGGATCGCCATGATATCTTGCCTAAAAAAAGTAAGGTTGAGTTAGCTGCGAGAATTATTTTCTTAAATAAAACCTGTTATAATGGCTTATTTCGAGTCAATGCTTCTGGACAATTTAATGTTCCCTTTGGACGCTACAACAATCCTAATATTTTAGATGTTTCAGTCCTCAAAGCTGTTAGTGAATATTTACAATTTAATAACATAAATATTCTTGATCAAGATTTTCAAGAGGCAGTAAAAGATGCTCAATCAGGAGATTTCATTTATTTTGATCCCCCCTACGATCCCGTATCAACTACCGCTTCTTTTACTAGTTACTATACCAACAAGTTTGATAAAGATGAGCAAATAAGACTTAAGAAAACTATGGATGAACTTAGTCACCGGGGTTGCTATATTCTTTTAAGTAATGCCTACACTGATTTTATTCGGGATTTGTATAATGATTATCAGCAGATCAAAGTTTTTGCTACTCGATCGATTAATTCTGTTGCTACAAAAAGAGGCAGTGTTGAAGAAATTTTGATCAAGAACTATTAAGCTTTCTTCTATTCAGATAACATTTCTCTGAGTTCCCCGCAGATTTGCCCCTTCAAGAATAGTTTCTTCTAAATTGGCAGCTATTAAGTTAGCATTTTGGAGATTGGCATGGCTGAAGTTGGTATTAGTTAGCTCTGCATTTTGGAGATTGGCAGCAATTAGTTGAGCATTGGTCAGGTTAGCTTGGGTTAAATTTGCGCCTTGGAGTTGTGTAAAGCAGAGATCGGCGGCAGCGAGATTAGCAGAGAAAAGATTAGATTGAGATAAGTCTGCACCTCCTAGACTGGCTGATTCTAAATTAGCATTACTAAGATTTGTATTTTGTAGCTGGGCATCTTCAAGAATTGCATTTTTTAGATCAACTCCCTTGAGATCGAGGTTTTGGAGATCGGCTCTTGTCAGGTCGCAACCTTCACATTCTCTAGTTGCTATTAATTTTTGGATATTAGTTTTTACTAGAGCTTCTCTGGTGAGTTGGGCAGTGACGGGAGGTGTGATTAGGGTAATTAAGGAAGTGGCAAGGACGATCGAGCTTAGAGTATTTAAGGTGATGGGTAGTTTCATGGCTGGATACTTAGGAGCTATCTAAAAGTTGATGGTCATAGCCTAATCCGTAACCCTTGAGTCATGATCCGCCGACAATGCCAGTTTAATTTTTGACTCTTATTTCTAGTTGGTGAGTAAGCAATCTAATTTACTGCCAGATTGCCTGCACGTTTGGCGTAGTCTAGATTAGCTTGATATTCCAGAACTTTCTTTTGGGCGATCTTATATTTCGGATGGATAGCTGGCACAACCTGCATGAAGGTGACCGCCGATGCCCAATGATCGGCCACTTTTTGCCACTCAGCCTTAGTTTTTGCAGTTTGGACTAATTTTGAAGCTTGCATAGCATTTTCAGTTGCCAAAACAAAAGGATCAGTCTCAGCCTGTACAGGAGAATTTGTTACTGTTGGCACAGTAGCTGGCATTGATGGGGTTGGCAGTATACTTCCTGAGGTTAGAGGTGATGCTGAGGTAATTGTAGATGGCGGTGATTTTGAGGCTAGGGGTGAGGGAAAAACCGAACTTATTCTCTCAATATTTTCAGTAATTATAATCTGTAGAAAACTTTGAATTGGCTGATGATTTCTAATAGTAAAAGAAGCAAAAATAGATAGAAAAAATGTAATAAATCCTATTAACAAAAACTTGACGAATTTCTGCATAGAAAAATTCTTCCTAATTAGAAATTCTATTTGATATAAATAAGCAGCACTAAATATCCACATTACGAAGCCAATCATAACCAACGTCTCTAGGTATCTGTATCTATAGCTATAATAATAATTATCAATACTTCTTAAACACAATCTAGTAAATTCTGGCGAAAGTAAGTCACAATCTGGTACGAGGATAAATGGAAGAATAATAATGATACATATCAAAGAAGCCGTAATATGAACAATAGCTGCATAGATTCCTTCCCACCAACTTCTTAGGGTAGGTGAAAAAACTTTATAATTTGGTGTTTCTTTTGCAAATACAATATGGTGAATGTAAGTAAAAATAAGAATTAGAATTATTAGCGTCAGTCCTCCTGCTGCACTTGGATTCCAGCGGATAAGTCTGCTATTCCAATACATAATAATTCTGACAATAATAAATAACCCAGTCATTAAAGCTAGAGTTCTTAGCCAAGAATTAGGGTAGGGAAACCAAGGCGACCAATTAGATGGAGTAAGAAATATATTTGTTGCAGCTTGTTGATTCTCTGGTTGAGTATTTGATTGAGTATCTGGGGATTCTGGGAGTTGTTTCTGGATCAAATTTGATGGTTGAGGGATGATCGCTTTCTCTGCTGTTTTTTCTTCTAAGGGAAATTTGGATTGAGATTTATTTGAGCTAGATTGTTTGATAGTTACTAACTTTATATCCCCCAGCCAATCTGCCTTAGCTACCCCCTCTAGCTTACTTTGCACCCTAACAGTTTTTACTTGAGGAATGGCTAATGCCTTTAGTAGTTCACGAATTGTATGTATAGTTGAAACTTTTTCTAGAGGGGTGGCTGATTCTAGAACTAAGAACAGACAAGTATTCTGAATGTTTGCTTGTGCCTTAATGCCTTTATCTTTCAGGAAATACCTAACTACATAATTGATCGCTTGTCTATCTCCCTGCTTTGCCAGTGCTAAATTACTTTGCTGGTTCATAGCTACACCAAAATAGATAGAATTTGTATTCTATACAAGGTATCATAAATCCCCAGCTAAGTATGTAACCACCTACCCTATTGAGCAAGCTTTCCTTCCCGCCAAGGTACAGGGTCGATCGATAACCCATGTACGAACAAACCCCAATGCAGATGCGGCCCTGTCACGGCTCCTGTCGCTCCTACTCTGCCCACAACTTGCCCCGCTTCCACAAAATCCCCTTCTTGCACCTCAATCCGGCTCAGGTGCAACATAATACTCGACAAGCCCTGACCATGATCAATCCCTACTGTATTACCGTGGACATTAAACCTTTGATTTGCCCGGCCTACCAAGGAAATGCGCCCCGCCGCCGGAGCAATCACTGGCTCCCCCGTATCTGCCCCATAATCTAAGCCCCGGTGAAAATAATCTTCAGCAAATACCCCATTGTAATAACGGCGCACCCCGTAGCCAGTGGTTAGACCCCCAGAAGTGGGACGTAGCAGAGTTCCTTGCCAATATTTTTCTGGGGTGACAAGAGCCTTAAATTCCGCTACTCGATCGAACTCATAATCATCTGTAGGTTCATTATCATCTCCACCGGGGAGCCATATGCGCTGAGTCGGAAAACTGCGATCGGCCAAGGGCAAAGAAATTTGTCGGACTTCACTTTCGGCACTGATTAATAAGCTCTTAGTTCCGGGAGTATCTAAGGGTGTAGTCGGCAGGAGAGCTACCCAAATATTATTACCCCTAGAAAAAGCTGGATAGATTTTACCTTCCAAGCTCACTGTGGGATTAGCAAAGGTGCGGATAGTAACAGCGATCGTATCTCCTAGTTGAGGATTTGACGGATTCACCTGAATATCTAAGGCATCTCCCCGTTGTCGGGGTGGAATTATTAGGGGAGTTGCCGGAATCTGAGAGAGGATATCATTTCTCTGGGGCAAATTAACTTGTCCGGGACTGGGATGGATCCATAAAAGTATAAAGCTGGTAGAGGCAATTATGAGAGCAGCTAATTTCAGGAAAGACCTTTTAGGAATGGATATTCCGAAGGCTCGGATTAAGGAAGAAAATTTAGACATTTTCTGGTGAGTTAGGTAAGGGGGCGGGAAAATAGAGACGTAACTGCCAAAATTTTACTTGAAATCATGGGGAAAATGCTTGAGAAATTGTATCCTAAGTTAATACAGCTTAATATTTTATTCATATAACAATTTTTTAGAAACAAATAGTGGAAGAAGACTTTAGACTGATTATCGATTTTGTCTCGGTATTAGCCGCCGCTACTGCCGGGGGTTTATTGGCATCCCTCTGCCGTCAACCTGCACTACTGGGCTATATCCTAGGTGGGATGATTGTGGGGCCGGCAGGTTTGGGTTTGATTAAAGAAATAGTACCGATCGAGACCATGGCTCAATTGGGAGTGGCATTTCTGTTATTTGCCTTGGGGGTGGAATTCTCCTTAGCAGAATTAAAAAAAGTTCAAGCGATCGCCCTAGGTGGAGGCAGCTTGCAAATGTTACTAACTATCTTGGTAACAACCTGTGTTTCCCTGCTGGTGGGCTGGGTATCAACCCCGACTCAAGGGGTATTTTTGGGGGCAATTCTTTCCCTGTCTTCTACCGCAGTAGTGATGAAATCCCTGATGGAGCGCAACGAAACCGAAACGCCTCAAGCCCAAGTAATGCTAGGGATGCTGGTAGTGCAAGATCTCGCTCTAGGTTTAATGTTGGCTGTCCTGCCTGCCTTGGATCAACCCCCGGAAGCCATTGGGCAAGCGATCGCCCTAGCTGTCCTGAAAATTGCCCTTTTTGGCTTGGGAGCAGTGGCCACTGGTAAATTAGTTATCCCTAAATTATTGCGCCTCTTAGCCCGCACCGAGAGCCGGGAGTTATTTCTTTTAGGAGTCGTAGGTTTGTGTCTAGGTATTGCCCTGTTGACCTACAAATTGGGTCTATCTATTGAAATGGGGGCGTTTGTAGCGGGGTTGATGATCTCAGAAGTGGAGTATGCTGATCAGACCCTAACCTACGTGGAACCCCTGCGGGACGTATTTGGAGCTTTGTTCTTTGCGGCGATCGGCATGTTAATCGACCCGGTATTTCTGTGGCAGAATCTAGAATTAATTTTGGGTCTGGTCTTGGTAGTCTTGCTGGGTAAATTTCTAATTGTCACCCCGATCGTCAAAATCTTTGGCTATCCGTGGCGCACCGCAGTCATTGCTGGTATAGGTTTAGCGCAAATTGGGGAATTTTCCTTTGTCCTGGCCAGCGAGGGACAGAATATGGGCATTGTCTCCCGTGAAGTTTATTTACTGATCCTTGGTACAACTGCCGTAACCTTGGTGGTGACTCCCTTTCTCCTAAGTGCAGTTCCCCAACTTTTTGACTGGGTACAAGAGCAGCGGGGAGAAAACCTTGAGGGAGATTCCTTACCTTCAGAGTTAGTGGTATCTCCAGCTCTGCCCCTACTACGAGAGCATGTGGTGATCTGTGGCTACGGGAAAACAGGGCAGAATTTGGTGAGAATTTTACAGGAACGGCAATATCCAGTGGTAGTAATCGACCATTCAGAGGCGGCTACTCAAAAACTCCGGGATGGCAATATTCCCTATATTTATGGGAATGCCGCAAGTCTCCACATTCTCGAAAAGGCAGGAGTAGATCAGGCAAAATCTATGGTGGTGTTACTGCCGGATGCCATGAGTATGCGAATGACCTTGAAGCGATCGCTAGACCTGAACCCAGAATTAGATGTGGTAGTCCGCTCCCGCCACGATCGAGATATCGAGATGCTCTACCAACTAGGAGCCACTGAAGTAGTACAACCCCAATTTGAGGCAAGCCTGGAAGTAGCGAGCCATCTATTAACGAGTATTGGGGTATCTAGACCTGTTATCTGGCAAGAAATGGAACAGATTCGTAGTTCCCATTACCTAGACCTGCGCCCCACTAAGCCCCGTGCTGAAATTGTTCGAGATTTCCAACAGATTCGAGAACAGATCCCCAGTCTTTGGTATGCTCTACCGGGTAATTCCCCCATTTTAGGGATGAACTGGGAAGAAACAAATTTGCGACAGCTAACGGGGGTGAGCCTGTTGGCCATCAAACGAGAGTCAGGAATAGAAATAGATTATCCAGAGGGAAATGAATTTCTGGAGCCGGGCGATCGCCTCTTGATTGTAGGGGAAGCAGAAGAGATTGCAGCCTTCCGGGAACTAGCTCAAGGGGAAGCAACGATTCCCCTCTCTGGTAATGCTTGTCAGTGGTTGTTGTTACCCCCAGAGAGTCCAGTAGTGGGCAACAGTCTCCAAGATTTACACCTACGGCGCCATCACAATGTCCAAGTCCAAGCTATTCGCCGAGAAGGAAAGTTTATTAGTTTTCCTGATGGTTCAGTAGAATTATCAGCGGGCGATCGCCTACTCCTCTGCGGTTTGCCCCAAGCCCTTGTTCAGGTAGAGCAATGGTTCATTCCTCCCACCCTGCCTGTGAATTTATCAATTCCCCTTTTAGATGTGAATGAATTACTGAGTGAGTTTGGGGAATTACATGGAGACTTAAATAGTGAATTGCATCAAGAATTAGCTACTAGGCTGCCGGAGATTTCTTGAAAAATTTTCTAATTAAAAAATCCTATATTTCCAAGAAAATATGAAATAAATGTGAGCTAACTATGAGCTAACTATGAGATTTAATTAGTCTAATATTCATTGTTTTAATGACATAATCAAAGGAGATTTATTATTAGTTGATTAGTACACGTACAAATGTTAGATTCCTTTACTGCTGGTTTATTATTAATTACTATTTCAGAGTTAGGAGATAAAACTTTTTTTATTGCGGTGATTTTAGCCATGCGCTATTCTCGCCTATTCGTATTTGTAGCTGTATTATCTGCCCTAGCATTAATGACAGTGATTTCCGTCTTGTTTGGACAAATCGTGTCTCTGTTGCCAGTTATGTATATCAAGTATGCAGAAATTGCATTATTTCTAGGTTTTGGAGGCAAATTAATCTATGACGGCTTCCGAATGGTTAATAAGTCTCTAGAGACTGAAGTAGCGGAGGCAGCAGAAATAGTGGATCAATCTGTTGGTAAGCCTCTAGCTTCTCAGCAGAAATTGGTGTCTTTCTGGCATTCTTCAATTCTCAAACTTTTTATCCAAGGCTTTAGTATGACTTTCTTAGCAGAATGGGGCGATCGCACTCAAATTGCTACTATTGCCCTTGCTGCCGCCAAAAATCCTTGGGGTGTCACCCTAGGAGCAGTATGTGGTCATGCCATTTGTACTCTGATTGCTGTATTTGGGGGACGTTTTATGGCGGGAAAAATTTCTGAGAAGACCATTACTATTTTGGGAGGAGGATTATTTTTAATTTTTGGGGGAGTAGCGATCGCTGAAATACTCTAAAGCTCCCATATTTTTCTTTTGAAAGTTGGGATGTACTATTTAGAACCTACTAAAACAACTTTAGGAACCAAAATTATTTGCTGATCTAGAGGGGAAATCATAACTTCACTGATTCCTAGTAAATCTCCCGCTTCTTTGCTAATGCGAATAAATTCTCCAAAGGAGTTAGCTAGGGGTTCAGGATGGGGAATCTTTTGGCCTTGAGTCCAGCGCTTGCCTAGGTTGGGGGGCAAGATTAATTCTGGGAGATGACGAAGGGCGATCGAGGGAGCAATGGGACGGTAAGTATCTAAGTGGGCTTCTAATTCCTGTAGAGTTATAGCTTCATTCAGATTGAAACCCCCACTCTGAGTCCGTTTCAGGGCTGCTAGGGTTCCCCCAGTCCCAAGAATTTCCCCTAGATCACGAGCGATCGATCTAATATAAGTCCCGGCTCCGCAATTAATTTCTATATCTAGTTCTGGAAATTCCTGCGATCGCCAATCAATAATTTTGATACTAAAAATTTCGACTTCTCGCACCGGCACATCGATCGCTACCCCGGCTCTTGCCAAGTCATATAATCTTTTACCCTGCACTTGAATTGCACTATACCTAGGGGGAATTTGGGAAATCTTCCCTTGAAATTTTTCTAAAGCTTGGGCGATCGTGGCTAAATTTAACTCAGCAACTGGTTGGCTGGTGATCACTTCCCCGGCTAGATCGTCCGTAGTAGTGACGATACCTAGCTTGATAGTGCCAATGTAAGTCTTATCCGTGGGTAGGAATTGTAATAATCTCGTAGCTCGGCCTAGAGCGATCGGCAGTACACCCACAGCATCAGGATCAAGGGTTCCCCCATGCCCCACCTGTTTCATCTGCAAAATTCGTCGTACCTTAGCAACGCAATCATGGGAGGTAAATCCCTGAGATTTGTGAAGATTGAGAAACCCCAGCATGATTATTTTTTGAGTCTTAAGAATTGATTTGAATCAGTTCCACTTTATAGCCATCGGGGTCTTCCAGAAAAGCAATTACCGTAGAGCCGTGTTGCATAGCTCCGGGGGGACGGACTATTTTGCCCCCTTTGAGACTAATTTCCGCACAGGTTCCATAGATATCTTTTACGCCTAGGGCAATGTGGCCATAGGCATTACCAAGATCGTATTTATCCGTTTCCCAATTGTGGGTGAGTTCAATTACGGTATTATCAGACTCATCGCCATAGCCTACAAAAGCTAGGGTAAATTTGCCGTCGGGGTAATCCTTACGGCGCAGGAGTTTCATGCCCAAGACTTGGCAATAAAACTGGAGGGACTTTTCTAGGTTTCCCACGCGCAGCATCGTATGTAACATTTTCATGGTGACAAAATAATAGTTAATTTATGTATTAATTATCTGTTGAGCCACTATTCTAACAAGCAAATTACCAAGGAGAAAAAATGCTGACTAAATTAGAAACCCCCATTGAAGCGATCGCTGCTAGAGAAATCCTCGATTCCCGGGGCAAGCCCACCGTTGAGGCAGAAGTCCGGCTAGCGACGGGGGCAGTGGGTCTGGCTCAGGTTCCCAGTGGCGCATCTACAGGAACTTTTGAAGCCTATGAACTCCGGGATAATGACCCCAAACGCTACGGCGGCAAGGGTGTCCTGAAGGCAGTGGCAAATGTGCAGGAAATTATTGCCCCCAAATTAATTGGCTTAGATGCTCTGGATCAAACTTTGATTGATCGCACCATGATTGCCTTGGATACTTCTGGAAATAAAGCTCAAGTAGGCGCTAACGCAATTCTGGCAGTGTCCTTGGCTAATGCGAAGGCGGCGGCGGAAGATACGGGCTTACCCCTTTACCGTTACCTAGGCACTTCCCTCTCTTCTTTGTTGCCTGTGCCGTTGATGAATGTGATCAATGGGGGAGCGCACGC
>JANMHD010000233.1:0-7938 GCA_031374985.1 Coleofasciculaceae cyanobacterium OTE_70_metabat_329
GCGATCGCTAAACTCATGGCAATGCGATGATCGGTAAAACTATCTACCTCTGTCCCGTGGAGTTCTGTTCCCCCAGTAATTTCCAGCCCGTCGGGGAGTTCCGTGATTTTCGCGCCCATTTTATTGAGTTGGGAAGCCGTAACTGCAAGGCGATCGCTCTCCTTCACCCGTAGATCTTCTGCATTGCGAATCACCGTAATTCCCTGAGCAAAAGTTGCTGCCACTGCCAAAACAGGAATTTCATCGATTAAGCGAGGAATCAAATCTCCCCCAATTTCACAACTATTTAAGTTACTCGATCGCACCCGCAGATCTGCCACTGGCTCCCCCGCCACAGTCCGCTCGTTAAGTAGCTGAATATCTGCCCCCATCATTCCCAAAGCTTCCAAAACTCCCGTCCGGGTTGGGTTCACCCCCACATTGAGAATTGTCAGGTCAGCATTAGGCACGATCGCCCCCGCCACCAACCAAAAAGCCGCCGAACTAATATCTCCCGGCACAATCACTTCCTGCCCTTGCAATACCGCCCCGCCCTGCACCGTCACACTATGGGTTTCGGGATCGACCTTAATTTCTGCCCCAAAGCCCTTAAGCATTCGTTCGCTGTGGTCACGGGAAAGGCTGGGTTCCGTCACGGTGGTTTCCCCTTCGGCCATCAACCCGGCTAACAAAATACAGGATTTTACCTGCGCCGACGCAATGGGCGATCGATAGTGCAATCCCAATAACTTCTGCCCTTGGATTGCCAACGGAGCCAAATTATTACTATCCCGACCCCAAATTTTTGCCCCCATGCGGGTTAGAGGTTTAATTACTCTATTCATAGGACGTGATCGCAGAGAAGCATCCCCCGTGACCACAAAAAAGCGATCGGGATGGGAGGCCAGAATCCCCAACATCAAACGCATGGTAGTCCCGGAATTGCCCATATCTAGAACTTCTTGAGGTTCTTGCAGATTTCCTAAACCAATGCCTTCTACCGTAACTAGCTCCGTATTCAGCTCCGAAATTTTCGCCCCCATTGCCCGCAAACATTTCGCCGTACTCCGGGGATCTTCCCCCAGAAGCAAGCCAGAAATAGTTGTAGTACCTTGGGCGATCGCTCCCAACATCAACGCCCGATGGGAAATAGATTTATCTCCCGGAATAGAAAAACTTCCTCCTAAGGCTAATCCCTCCCTAGGCGGCGAGATGACTAAAGTTTGATGAGGAGAAGAATCTAAAATTGGGAGAAGAGAAACGATCGCTTGGGTCATTAATACTGTCCTTGAGGATGGTTTTAAAGATAAAAATTAAGATTTTTCTTAGAATATCATAGTATCCCAGTATCCTAAGTTTTGAGCGATCGTTACCCTAGAAATAACTTCATAAACTCGAAAGAAGACTAGATTATTCCCCTAGTTTTTCTCTTTCTTTGGATACAATTTTTTAGTAAAACCTTTATGGAATCAATAGGGTGTTTAAGACCTGTTGGCATAAGTTTAAAGTGAGTATCTCACCAAAAACCCGTCTTTTCGGAACGGGCAATATCAAAGTTTAACAAATAGAATGAATTACAGGAGAGCCTTGTATGCCAGAAACTTCTTCTAATCAATTCACTAATTTTGACCAAGTCCAACCATCTGCTTTAGCTTCAGGGCAACTCCACAAGCAACTTCATGAGCAAATTGAAAGACAAAAAGCTCTATTCAAAATTACTAATAAGATTCGCCAATCCTTAGACTTTACTAATATCTGCCAGACTACTACGACTGAATTGCGTCAGCTTTTGGAAGTAGACCGAGTGACTATTTATCGTTTCAATCCTGATTGGAGTGGAGATTTTTTGTTTGAATCTATGGGGGGAAATTGTGCACCATTGGTAGGAGCTTTCCCGAGTATTGAAGATACCCATTTAATGGAAACTCAAGGTGGTCGCTACGCTCACAATGAAACTTTTGCGATTCCTGATATTTATGAAGCAGGTCATAGCGATTGTCATGTGACTCTTCTCGAACAATTTCAAGCTAGAGCCTATGCGATCGCCCCTATTTTTCAGGAACAACGCCTCTGGGGCTTGCTGACTGCCTTTCAAAACTTTGCTCCCCATCCTTGGGAAAAAAATGAAGTGCAACTGTTAGCTCAAATTGGCGAGCAACTAGGTACTGCATTGCAGCAATCAGCAGCTATGGAGAAAGTTCAGGCACAGGCCGAAGAATTAGACCAAATGCTCCAAGAGTCGCAACAATCTCGAATGCAACTAATTCAAAATGAGAAAATGACTAGTCTAGGGCAAGTAGTGGCCGGGATTACCCACGAAATTAACAACCCAGTCAATTTTATTTACGGTAACCTAGACTACATTGATGAATATGTCCAAAAAGTTTTGAGTCTTATTAGAGTCTATCAGCAGTATTATCCTCAGCCCCTAGCAGAAATCCAGCAACAAGCCGAAGATATTGATACAGACTTTATTATTCAAGACCTATCCAAAATCATTGGATCTGTAAAACTAGGAGCCGATCGGATTCGGCAAGTTGTACTTTCTTTGCGAAATTTTTCTCGTTTAGATGAATCGGAGTTCAAGGCAGTAAAGATTCACGAAGGTATTAATAGCACTTTATTAATTTTAGGACATCGATTGCAATCTACCGGTAATAAGCAGGGTATTGAAGTTATTACCAATTATGGCACCATGCCTCTAGTAGAATGTTACCCATCTCAACTCAATCAAGTATTTATGAATCTGCTGACTAATGCGATCGATTCGATTAAAGAAGCTAGTAATAACGGTAAATTCAACATTAATAATCAGGACGATCGACAGTTACCAAGAATTTGGATCAGCACTAAACTAACCAAGCAAAATCAAGTAGAAATTAGGATTCGGGATAATGGAGCAGGTATTTCTGAGAGTACTAAAGCCAAAATCTTCGATCACCTCTTTAGTGGTCAAGACAGTCAGAAGTGGACAGATTTAGGACTGGCAATTACCCTACAAATTATCACCGATAAACATCAAGGCGCGGTTAAGGTAAATTCCACCCTAGGTCAGGGAACAGAATTTATTATTTATTTGCCCCTAAAGATAAAAGTATAGAAACCCACTAATTTTTTTTAATCTATATCTAGATAAACCTAAACCTAAGATATATTAGCGTTAAGTTAAAGAAAAATTGTAAGCTACATAACTTTTTTCTGGATTTCATCTCCCCTAATATTGCACCAAGCAAGAGCTATCTAATAGTGCTAATAGTAATATTGGTGCTAATCAATTAACTATTGTCTAACTATCGTCAATATTAAGGTTTCCTAGGAGAAAAGTCTTGGATAATAGAAAACGTTTTTATATTTCCCGCCGTCAAGCTATCCGGGGGCTACTGGCGACTACTGCCTTTGGACTTACTGCCAAACTTGGTACTGGTTGCACCCCCGCTCAAAACCAAGCCGCCCCTGCTAGTCCGGGAGCCAGTCCTGCTGCTGGGGGTGGCGGTGGAACCCCAGTGGCATTGGGCTTCATTTACGTAGGACCTAAAGATGATTTTGGCTACAACCAAGCCCATGCTGAGGGAGCTGCCACCGTTAAGAAATTGGGGTGGACGAAGGTAGTCGAAGAAGCGAGTGTTCCAGAAACCACCGCCGTAGCAGAAACTATGCGAAATATGATCGATCAAGATAAGGTAGTTGCCCTCTTCCCCACTTCCTTTGGTTATTTTGATCCCCATATTCTCAAATTAGCGGGCGATTATCCCAAAGTGCAATTCTTCCACGCTGGGGGGATGTATCAAGAAGGTAAGACTCCTAAGAATGTAGGCAGCTACTTTGGTTACATTGATGAAGCCATGTACATTTGTGGCATCGTGGCTGCCCAAACCTCCAAATCTGGCAAACTAGGTTTTATTGCAGCGAAACCTATCCCTCAAGTCCTGAGAAATATTAATAGTTTCACCCTGGGCGCTCGGAGTGTCAAGCCAACTATTACAACTCAAGTAGTATTCACCGGAGACTGGGCAGAACCAGTTAAAGAGGCTCAGGCTGCTAATAGTATGGCTGACCAAGGCATAGATGTATTGACCTGCCATGTAGACAGTCCCAAGGTGGTGATTGAAACTGCCGAGAAGCGGGGTATCTTTTCCTGTGGCTACCATGCAGACCAAACTAAGCTTGCTCCTAAGGGCTACCTCACGGGCGGGGAATGGGATTGGTCCACTATCTACACCAAGTATGCAGAAATGGTTAAGGAAGGTAAAACCTTAATGGATGGCGGAATTCCCCATATTATCCGGGGTGGAATCAAAGAAGGTTTCTGGAAACTATCTCCCTTTGGGCCAGCAGTAGGAGAGCAGGCCAAGAAAGATGCCGAAGCGGCCAAAGCTAAGTTTATGGATGGCTCTCTTGTGATCTATAAGGGTGGTCTGAAGGATAATACGGGTAAGGAAATAATTGCTGCCGGAAAAGACCTAAAGCAACTAGACCCAGAATTGGAGAAAATGAACTGGCTAGTTGAAGGAGTAATCGGTAAGGTGGGGAGCTAAGAATAATGATCAATCGTTATCAATGGCGTAGCACTCTAGAAACGATCGCTATCCCGATCGCTGCCCTAATATTTTCCCTATTTCTATTTGGGATTTTTTGTGGCATGGCGGGAGCAAATCCTTTTGCAGTCTATGGTTCCATCTACCAAGCAGCTTTTGGAAGCTGGGGTTCCTTTCAGGGAACTTTAATCCGATCGGCTCCTTTGATGCTCAGTTCTCTATGTACGGCTCTTCCGGCGAGATTGGGTTTGGTAATTATTGGCAATGAGGGGGCGATCGTTATCGGTGGAATTGGGGCAGTAGCAGCAGGGCTAGCTCTAGAAAATACTTCCCCCCTAGTAGTCCAACTGGCTATGGCGATCGCTGGTTTGCTCTGCGGGGGACTGCGGCACCGGGCGCTCGGGCCAAGCCGCCCCTACCGGGGCGAAAATGAAACCATTAGTAGTTTATTGATGAACTATATTGCGATCGCTATCCTCAATCACCTAGTAGGGGGCCCTATGAAGGATCCTACTTCCCTAAATAAGCCTTCCAGCTTTCCTATCTTGGATATTAATATGCTGGGGAAAATTCCCGGAACCCGTGTCCACTATGGGTTAATCTACGGAATTATTGCTTGTATTATTGCCTACTTCCTGATTCAGCGCACGACCTTCGGGTTTGCAGCTCGGACGGCAGGGGGTAATATCAAGGCAGCCCGGATTGCTGGATTACCTGTGGGTAAACTAACCATGGCCATCTGCTTTTTAGCTGGTTCCTGTGCTGGTTTAGCCGGGATGGTGGAAGTGGCGGCGGTTCATGGCCGAGCTAATGAGTCTCTAAATTCCAACTATGGTTATAGCGGGATTTTGGTAGCTTTTATTGCTCGTCATAATCCTTTAGCCGCAACCTTGGTAGCAGTAATGCTAGGAGGGATTTTGTCTAGTGGAGGAATTTTGCAGCGATCGCACCAATTACCTGATGCTACGGTTTTGGTTTTCCAAGGCTTAGTGTTTTTGGTGGTGCTATTTAGTGATTCCCTCTACGGCAAGTTTGA
Organism: Coleofasciculaceae cyanobacterium OTE_70_metabat_329; assembly: GCA_031374985.1. Taxonomy (GTDB): domain Bacteria; phylum Cyanobacteriota; class Cyanobacteriia; order Cyanobacteriales; family JAAUUE01; genus JAAUUE01. Next base: position 5,551 of record JANMHD010000233.1, read on the forward strand.
TATATTCAAAGATAAGCCACCCACAGCCGTTCTAGAAGCAAGAACTTAGCTTACTGCTACCTGAAGCTTAGAGTTCGATCCCCCCTGCCCCCCTACCCTTACGGGAAGGCAAAGCCTATAAAAAGGGGGGTAATTAATTCATTCTTGTTTCTGGGCGGATTTTCATACTTCTGCAACTGAGAGTACATCTAATCTTTTCTTGGCTTCAATAATTTCTTGGATAGTGACAATTTGAATTTTATCGATCGGCTCACTGCGGTAAATGCTTTGATAAATTTCCGCTTCTTTGGCAGCTTTGACCATACCTTTTGTGGGAGTTTTTAGGGTAATAAAAATACCAAGGGCAGCACCTTCAGTTGTAATTGTGCCTAATAAATCTCTAATATCTCCAGATTTCACATTTCCAGATTTTACTTGCAAGATCACTTTCTCATTTTCATCGGCATTTTTCTTGAAATAAGCAATCCCATCAATACCTCTATCAGAACCTTTTTTTTGATTGATAATAGCCTGATTATTAGAATAAGTAAGAATAGCCCATTTCTCAAATTCTTTCCAAGTACGATCGTCATTTTTCAGTGCCAAGGCTTGGGCAGATTTCATGTCTTTAGGAATTCCATTGAGGGTAATATTCTCCAAAACTTCTGTGCCAAAAGCATCTTCTAAACGCTTGAGAATTAAACTAATACTTTGATAAGTAATATCAATTCCGATCCATTGTCGTTTTAAGTCTTGGGCTACTACTACAGTCGTACCACAGCCACCATAAGCATCTAGAACTACATCACCTTCATAACTTGAGGCTTTAATAATTCTCTCTAATAAAGATTTCGGCTTTTGAGTTGGATAGCCTAACCGTTCTTTAGCTTGAGAATTAATAATGGGAATTTCCCACCAATCTTCAGGAATTTTCCCCAAAGGATGACCAGTAACTACCCGACCGAAAGAAGTAGTTTTACTAGCGATTTGTTGTTTTGTACTAGCTCCATACTCGACTCTAATAGCATCAGCATAAAAGTTGTATTCATTAGACTTACTATAAAATAAAATAACATCATGTTTCCGTCTAAAAAATTTGATAGTTTTTCCTGAAGGATCTTTATAACACCAAATAATTTCATTCTGAAAGTCTCCATCTTGAGAACAAAATACGGCATCACAAATGATCTTTAAGTAATGAGAAGCAGTGGGATCGCAGTGGAGATAGAAGCTGCCTGTAGGTTTAAGGACTCGATAAATTTCTACTATACGTAAAGTCAGACTAATCAAGTAGGCAAGTAGAGAACCTTTGCCCAAAACTTTGGTTAAACCAGAAATTAGATCAATGCTTTGAGAAGTGAAGCGACCTTGATAGTTTCCTTGAATTTCAGCTAACCCCTGATTAGCCAAATCATCCCATGTCCAGGTATCAACAAATGCTTGTGTTTGCGATCGCTCTTCCTTGCCCTTATTGAGATAAATCTGATTGTAATTACGCTTAGAATTGAAGGGCGGATCGATATAGCAGAGGTCGATCGATTCATCTCGAATATGCTGCCGAAGAACTTCTAGGTTATCGCCATAAAAGAGTTGATTGGTCATAAGACGTAGCAACGAAAATAACTGGCAATTTCCATAAGTCGAGTAAAAAAAGCATTTTTCTAGCTCACGGACTCACAGGCAAGGGGACTTAAGCCCCCTGTTTTATAGGAAAAGCCTACCTTCATATAACTGAAAACTGCTGTAGGGTTCCGCCTGATGTTAGCTAGGTAATTCTGCTCCGGCTGCTTGGTCTAATAGCCACCAGAGTTCCCCTTGGGGCTGAATAAATCGTGAGGGATAGGTTTTAGGATCAGCCGAGGGAGCAAATACTTCAGCTAAGGCTGGTCTTTTACTGACTCCTGCTACCAAAAATATGACCGTAGCAGCTTGGTTGAGAACAGGAATAGTTAGGGTCAGGCGGGGTTGACCATCTTTATTGCCGACGGCGACTAAGCGATCGCACACATCCAACGCCTCCGTCTGAGGGAATAACGAGGCTGTATGGGCATCATCCCCCATGCCCAAAAGAACAATATCAAAACTAGGAAATTGTTCTGGGGCTATCTGAAAAAATTCCTGTAACTCCGCTTCATAGCTCTGGGCATCTTCTAGGGGATCACCATGACTGGTGGGCATGGGATGAATATTTGCTGCGGGGATAGAGACCCGATCGAGCCAAGCACTCCGAGCCATTTTCTGGTTGCTATCCGGGTGTTCTGGAGCCACGTAGCGCTCATCTCCCCAAAAGACATAAATTTTTTCCCAAGGTAAATCCTTACGGGCGATCGCTTCGTACAGAGGTTTTGGGGTACTACCACCAGCTAGGACAATGGAACAATAGCCATGATCAGCAATGGCAATATCAAT
>JANMHD010000251.1:0-8725 GCA_031374985.1 Coleofasciculaceae cyanobacterium OTE_70_metabat_329
ATCGCCCTGTATGTTGATTAATTAACCAGTTGTAAGCATGAAGATCAGAACAAAGACATTTATCACGGTGGTTTTGACCATATTGGTGCTGATTTGGGTACTTTATGCTACTTCTACAAATATTATTCGGGCTGGTTTTTCAGAAATAGAAAATCAAACTGCTAGAGCAAGTGTCGATCGAGCTACCCAAGGAATTTGGGATCAGACCAGAGACCTCGGTCGGAGTATCCGTGATTGGTCTTACTGGGATGAATCTTACGAATTTATTCAAGACAACAACCCAGAATTTGCCAATAAAAATTTACTAGACAATGTTTTCACCAGCTTAAATATTAATGTCCTGATTTTTATTAAGCCCAACGGAGAAATTCTCTATTCTAGAGCCTACGACTTTCAAAATAAACTATCTATCCCCCTTCCCTTAGAACTCGAAGCTCATCTCAAAAGCAACCAAGTTTTGTGGCGACATACAGACCCTGAGAAAATTTATAAGGGCTTAATTTTACTTCCAGTAACTTCAAGTAAATTACTACTAGCCTCTAGCCCCATTCTGAATAGTAAGGGAGAAGGCCCGATCGGTGGAACTCTAATTATGGGGCGCTATCTAGACCAACCGATTCTAGATGAATTATCTTCAAACCAACAGCTTTCCCTCTCCCTCTTCCGAGTTGATGACCCCCAACTTCCTCAAGATTTTCAAGGAACCCGGAATAAACTAGTTGCCAATCAACAAATTAACTATGAATTTACTGTGCTTGGTGGTACGGAGAATAATGAGATAAGTCCTGAAGATAAAGACCGGGAATTAAATACTCTGCCTGTATCCATCATGAGTAGAGATAAGATTGCTGCCTATAGCCTGCTACGAGATATCTACGGAAGGCCGACTATGTTGCTGCGAGCAGATATACCTAGGGCTGTTTCCCACCAAGGGGAAAGGAGCTTAAAGTTCTTTTTCTTGTTCCTAACCATTGCTAGTTTAGTTTTTGGTATTACTACTATTTTATTGCTAGAAAGAATTGTCCTTGCCCGTTTAGCAAAGCTTAACCAACAAGTTAAAATAATTACCCAGAATAGCAGTCTTGATCTGCGGATTAAGCTACGAGGGAATGATGAATTGGGGAGCTTAGCCCAAGGCATTAATACAATGTTAAATGCCCTTTCCCAATCCCAGAGACAGCAACAGGAAAGCCAAGAACGCTATCAGAAGGTGGTGGAGCAGGCCTCGGAAGGGATTTTCTTGATCAATGCTCAAACTAAGCAGATTATTGAGGCTAATTCGGCTTTTTGTAATTTGTTGGGCTATTCTCAAGCACAAATCTTAAATTTAACAGTTTATGATCTGACAAATAGTGACCGCCTTGAGGTCGATCGCAACCTAGACATTCTCTCTCAATCTCAATACCTATCCCTAGGAGAAAGACTTTATCAGCGAGCTGATGGCAGCTTAGTCGACGTGGAAGTGAATGCCAATGTCATTTCCGTGGGTAATCAGGAAGTATTTTGTATTGTGGTGCGGGATATCAGTGAACGTCAATTGGCTCTGCGACAACGCCAACAAATGGAAGATTCCCTCCGCCAGAGTGAGGCAAGTTTCCGGGGCATGATAGAGCAAGCATCGGTGGGAATTGCTTTTCGGACTATTGATCAAGGGGATACCTTGCTGGTGAACCAGAAATATTGTGATATTCTCGGCTACAGTCAAGATGAATTAATGCAGCTAAATTTCCGGGATATTACCCATCCAGAGGATTTGGAACTGGCTGAAGCAGAGGGAGAAAGGATACTCCGGGGAGAATCTAATAGCTTCACGATCGAAAAGCGCTATCTCAAAAAAGATGGCTCCACTGTCTGGGGGGATCTGACGGTTTCTCTTGTCCGGGATGGAGAGGGAAACCCCCAAAATACGATCGCCATCTTGGCAGATATTACTTCCAGAAAAAGAGCCGAACAAGCTCTCCAAGAAAATGAGTTATTACTCAGAGCAATTATCGATCAAGCATCGGTAGGAATTTCCTACAATTCTCTAGAGGGTGTATCTTTGTTGGCTAACCGGAAAATATGTGACATTCTTGGTTACTCAGCAACGGAATTGGCTACTCTGAACTACAGAGATTATACCTATCCAGAGGATCTGGGTAAGGGCGATCAGAGAATGCACCAGTTATTTATTGGCGAGATTCCTGCTTTTGTAATAGAGAAACGCTATGTCCATAAGCTAGGGCATGTAGTTTGGGCGAGCTTAAATGTGTCCCTAGTCAGAGATGAGGCAGGGGAACCTCGATATACAGTAGTGATTACCCAAGATATTAGCGATCGCAAGCGGATGGAGGTAGAGCTAGAAGAAAGTCAAATCCGCCTCCGAGCAACTTTTGAACAAGCCTCCGTGGGTATTGCCTACGAAAAGTTTGGCAATAAAGCTCTATTATGCAATCAAAAATACTGTGAAATTCTGGGTTATTCTCAAGAAGAGTTGCTCACAATAGATTATCGCCAACGCACTCACCCAGAAGATTTGACGATTGATGAAGAATATACCAGACAGTTAATCGCTGGAGAAATTGATACTTTTGACATTGAAAAGCGTTATATCCGCAAAGATAAATCAGTGGTGTGGACTAATCTTAGTCTTTCCTTGGTGCGGGATGAAAATGGAGAGCCAGATTATGCCATTGTCGTAGTTCAAGATATTAGCGATCGTAAACATATCGAACAGGAATTAAAAGAAAGTCAGGCTAGGTTGCAATTGACCTTCGAGCAGGCAGCCGTGGGGATTGCCCAAGGAGAACTCAACGGCGGCCAGATATTATTTAACCAAAAATATTGTGATATCGTCGGCTACACACCGGAAGAATTGGAGCATATTAATTATCTAGAAATGACCCATCCCGATGATCAACATCTAGATATAGATGCCACAAATCAGCTTTTGGCTGGGGAGATTTCTACTTTTACGATCGAGAAACGTTATCTGCATAAGCAAGGGCATCCAGTGTGGGTGAGTCTCACGGTGTCTCTGGTACGGGATGAACAGGGTGAACCTATGTATAACATTGCGGTTGTTCAAGATATTAACGATCGCAAAAAATTCGAGCAGCAGGTCAAGGAAAGCGAAGAACGGTTCCGGGCGATCGCCTCTGCTACACCGATTCCGGTATTTATTAGTGAATTGCCTAGTGGCCGCATAGTTTATATCAACGAAGCGATCGAACCCATGTTAGGCATGAAAATTGAGGAGCTACTGGGCAATACTACCGAGAGTTTTTATCTCAATCCCAGCGATCGGGCTCATGTACTCCAAAAACTTCAGGAGCAGGGCTACATTCATAACTACGAATTACAGATCAGAAATAAATCAGGTCAAGGTATCTGGGTAATTACCTCTAGCAGGGTTCTCTCTTTTGAGGGCAAACCCGCAGTTCTTTCAGTCTTGTATGATATTACAGAGCGCAAGTGGGCCGAAGAAGCAATTCGCCAAGCAGAGGAAAAATACCGCAGTATCTTTGAAAATGCCACCGATGGAATCTATCAAACTAGCCTCTCAGGAGATTTGTTCAATGCTAATCCCGCCTTGGCAGAGATGTTTGGCTATGATTTAGCTCCAGAACTAATTTATGACTTCACCGAAGAAGAAAGCCGGATTTATCTCGATAATAACCGCCGCCGAGAATTTCTCGACCTGATGCAGCGCCAGGGGACTGTATTAAAGTTTGAATCCCAAGTTCAGCGCCGAGATGGCACAATTATTTGGGTTTCGGAAAATGCCCATACTGTTTATGATCAGCAGGGACAACCTCAATTCTATGAAGGGATGATGGTAGATATTACTGATCGCAAATGGGCAGAAACTCAAGTTAACCTCTTGCAGAGTATCATCTTGAAAATCAGCGAATTGGCAGATGTGGAAAGTGCCTTGGAAGTGGTGCTACAGGAAATTTGTCAACTCCGGGGTTGGGAATATGCAGAGGCATGGCTGCCGGATCCTTTCCGGGGAGTGTTGCGGTGTAGTCAGGCTTGGTATAGCAGTAGTCCAGAATTAGCCGAGTTTCGCAACGCCAGTGAAAAACTAACCTTTGCTAAGGGTGTAGGTTTGCCGGGAAGAGTATGGCAGACTCAGGCTCATGAGTGGCAGCAGGATGTGGGTCAACTATCGGCCGAGCAATTTAAGCGCCATGAACTTGTCCGGGATTATCATCTAGGGGGGTTGGGTGTACCGATTATTACTAATCGTGGTTCTCAAGAAACCTCTGGGCAAGAGGAAGTATTGGCAGTACTAGCCTTTTTTATTTTTGATGCGGGGGAAGAGGATGAACGGTTAGTGCAGTTGGTATTGGCGATCGCTGCCCAACTAGGTACAGTTATTGCCCGCAAACAAGCCGAGGCTGCTCTTCGAGAAGCAGAGGAAAGATACCGGAGTATTTTTGAAAATGCTAGTGAAGGGATATTCCAAAGTACGCTAGAAGGAACTTATCTTAGTGTTAATCCTGCCCTTGCTAGAATCTTTGGCTATGAATCGATCGATGAATTAATAAATAGTATCCAGAGTATTACCCGGCAGATTTATGTAGACCCCCAGCGTCGCCATGAATTTATTGCAGAGATGAATCGTTATAACAAAGTATCCCGTTTTGAATCTCAAGTCTATCGTCAAGATGGCACCATGATCTGGGTTTCAGAAAATGCTAGGGCTGTGCGGGATCCTCAAGGGAATTTACTTTATTACGAAGGAACTGTAGTCGATATTACAGCCCGGAAGATAGCTGAAGAGCGCCTGCGCTATGAGCAAGAACAGTCAGAAAGGTTATTACTCAATATTCTGCCCTTCCCCATTGCCCAGCGCCTGAAACGAAATGAGGAAACGATCGCAGATTATTTCCCTGATGTAACGGTTTTATTTGCTGATCTCGTAGGTTTTACGGAGATTGCCGCCCAAACCGAAGCTGTGGAATTAGTAAAACTCCTTAATGGCATCTTTTCTGCCTTTGATGCCCTGAGTGAACATCACCGACTGGAAAAAATTAAGACTATTGGGGATGCCTACATGGTAGTGGGGGGCTTGCCACGACACCGGAATGATCATGCTGAAGCGATCGCAAATATGGCGATCGATATGCTTTTGGCAGTGGCAGAATATAATCGCATTCACGGTTCCCGCCTTAGTATGCGGATTGGTATCAATACTGGGGCTGTGGTGGCGGGGGTGATTGGCACCAAGAAATTTATTTATGACCTGTGGGGAGATACGGTGAATACTGCTAGCCGGATGGAATCTCAAGGGCTTCCCGGTTGTATTCAGGTTACTAGTCAAACTTACGAAGTTCTCAAGGATAAATATGTTTTTGAGTATCGGGGTACTTTGAAAATAAAAGGCAAGGGGGAAATGGATACCTACCTGCTTCAGGGCATCAAATCACCGGTATTGGTATAAACCTAGTAGGGACACAAGGCTTTGCGCCCTTATTTCCAACAGCCAACTCGAAGCTGTTATGATTGTGTTTAAGCCACGTTATAATTGTTGCAGATTGTAAATTATTTAATATTTTTGAAGGAGAGAATATGGCAGAGGGATGTTTACGGGTAGGGCAAGCTGCGCCGGATTTTTCTGCTACTGCGGTAGTTGATCAAGAATTTAAGACCATCAAGCTCTCCGACTACCGGGGTAAGTATGTGGTGTTATTTTTCTATCCCCTAGACTTTACTTTTGTCTGTCCTACAGAAATTGCAGCTTTTAGCGATCGCTATGCAGAGTTTAGCCAGATTAACACCGAGGTTTTGGGCGTTTCTGTAGATAGTGAATTTTCTCACCTAGCATGGATTCAGAGCGATCGTACCTCCGGCGGTGTTGGAGATTTAGCCTATCCCCTCGTTTCTGACCTGAAGAAAACTATCAGTAGTGCCTACAATGTTCTGACTGAGGACGGGTTTGCCCTCCGGGGACTATTTATTATTGATCCCCAAGGTATCATCCAGCACTCCACTATCAATAACCTAGCCGTGGGTCGTAGCGTAGATGAAACCCTCCGCACTCTCAAGGCCTTCCAGCATGTCCAATCTCACTCTGATGAAGTCTGTCCTGTTGATTGGCAAGAAGGAGATAAAACCATGAACCCTGATCCGGTAAAATCTAAAGCCTTCTTCCAAGCTATTTAATTTCTAGCATTGCTCCCCCCAACCCTCCTTAAAAAGGGAGATTTTTTATAGTTCTAATACTTGTTCCGCTATTAGGTTTAATTCTGGGAAAGTTCGGGAGATGAGGCGATCGCTCCTTAACTTTCTGGAAAATAACTATTCAAAAACTCTCTAACTGTAACAATAGGAATACTTTTATATTCTTGTAAAACTAATAAATCTTGATCCTCTGTAATGATCGCCTCAGCCTTAGCAGCCACTGCGGTAGCTAAAATCATATTATCCTTAGAATCTCGTAACTCAGGCAAATTAATATTAGAAATTGGGTAAATCTCTACCAACTCTCTAATTCCTAATATTAAATCATTCACCGTTACGCCCAAATCCTGAAGCTTAGAACGAAACTTAGCTCTATTTAACGTTACTTGAAGTTCATTTAATAAAACTTCGGAGGCACATATCTCAATCAGATAATCTTCCCCTAATTTTAATACCAAATCAGGTGTCCCTCCCCATAACCAACCTGACAAAAAGATATTTGTATCCAATACGACTTTCATTGCTGGGATTCCCTTTCAGCAAGCATTTCACGGCGTACTTCTCGGACAAGTTCACAGATTTCTTCTGTTGTCATTGGGTTGGGATCCGGTGGCAATGAGTCTCTACGTCGCCGTAACTCTTCCCAATCAAAACCTGTCTTTTCCTGTTGGTTTGTTACCTTAGTCGCAATTTTTAAGTTGCCGTTAGGACTTACAGATGGAGTAATATTTGAGTTCTGAATATATTCTTGGAGGTGGGCAACAACCTGATCTTGCATATTTTCTGGCAGGGATTCCATGATTTTGACTAAGGTAGCGATCGCACTTGATGACATAACCCAATCCTCCTTCTAAACTCACGTTTTTATTTAGTATTATAAATCTAATACTTGCTCTGCTATTAAGGCTAAGTCTGGAAAGGTACGAAAAGTGAGGCGATCGCCCCCCTAAATATTTCTAAATGGGAAAGCGATCGCTAAAACAAACTATTAATTAAAAGCTAGAAATTAAACCTTGGTTTCTTCTTTAACTAGCTTATCCCAACCTAAATCTTTGAGGGGATTGTTCCGGCGTAGAGGACGAGTAACTAGTTCAAGAATGTCACGAGCATTGGTAAAGCCGTGAATTTGGGCAAAGGTAAATTCTACCGACCATTTAGTATTAATCCCCCGTGCTTCTAGCGGATTAGCATGAGCCATACCAGTGATTACCAGATCAGGCTTAATGGCTTGGATGCGTTGGAGTTGGTTGTAGTTATCCGGTTTCTCCACAATTACGGGCAGAGGCGCACCCATTTCCTTGCAAGTCCTTTCTAAGAAATCTAACTCAGCAGCTTGGAAGCGCTTATCCATGTAGGGAATCCCAATTTCATGGACAGTCATTCCACAGCGGATTAGAAACCGAGCTAGGGAAATTTCTAGCAAGTTATCTCCCATGAAAAACACTGATTTGCCCCGAATAATTTGCAGGTAATCTTCCAGACTTGCCCAGATTTGGGCTTCCCGTTCTTCTAAGCCTTTGGGTTCAATATTTAGCACGGAGCAAATTTTCTCAATCCAAGCTCGTGTGCCATCGGGGCCGATCGGGAAGGGAGAGCCAATGAGTTTGCATTTGCGGCGGCGCATTAGGGTAGAAGCGGTACGAGAAAGGAAAGGATTAATCCCAGAAACGTAGTAGCCTTCTTCGATCACAGGCAATTCTGTATAGCGTTTAGCCGGGAGCCAACCCGCAACTTTAATACCTTGTTTTTTCAGTTCCAAAGTTAGCTGACTCACCACCGGATCGGGCAGGGAACCAAAGAGAACCAAGGGAGTATGATTGGCATATTCAGATTCTTCTTGGGCAATGTCTTCTTTCTTTTTGCCAAAGTTCAGCAGTTTCTGGATAGCATTGCGGTTTTCAGAAATTTCCCCAGTAACTTTATCCTTTTGTTGAGTTTCTGGGCAACGGGCTGCCATAGCTGCTAGGACGGTATCTTCTCCTTGGGTGAAGGCATAATCTAGACCATTAGCACGGGCAGTAACGATCGGAATCCCAATTTCTGCTTCTAATTTAGGAGCTAGTCCTTCTAAATCCATTTTAATAATTTCGGTGGTACAAGTGCCGATCCACACAATCACGCTAGGATTACGATCTTTTTTGATTTGCAAACACAAGCGCTTGAGTTCTTCATAATCATTTAATTGGGCAGAAATATCTCCTTCTTCAAGTTCCGCCATAGCATAGCGGGGTTCCGCAAAAATCATCACGCCCATCGCATTTTGCAGGAAGTAACCACAGGTTTTGGTGCCAATTACTAAGAAGAAACTATCTTCAATTTTTTGGTAGAGCCAAGCTACGCAACTAATGGGGCAGAAGGTATGGTAATTACCAGTTTCACATTCAAAATTCAAAGCGCTGGGTTCTTGAGCTACGGTCATTTGTTTATCTCCTTTTTTAATTTATTTAGTGTTAAGTTTGGGAGGGGCGATCGCTATAATTATTATTTCCTAGCAAGTAAAAATCTTGTCTTAATAAAAACTATTCATTAAGTATTATCCATTGGCTGACTATCCTCC